>CADEEN010000203.1 GCA_902826345.1 uncultured Burkholderiales bacterium
TGCATTTGCTTTTCTGTTCCGTGGCGGTTTTGCTGGCGGGTTGTGGGGGTGGTGGTGGCGATGCAGCTGGCAACACGGCGGCCGTCGATTCACCGGTGACGGCGGCGCCGACGCCGGCCGCTGCGGCGCCCGCGCCGTCGGCCGGCAATTCGACCAGCAGCGGTTGGACCTTCATCGCCAACGAGAACGAGGCCTTCAGCGTCGCCGACACACGCGTCGTGCGCTACGGCGCCGGCGGCTCCTGGCTGCAAAAGACGGTGGCGGGCAGCGCCAGTTGCTCCAACCAGTTCTTCGGCAGCGACCCGGTTGTGGGGCAGGTCAAGCGCTGCGAATCCGGTGCCAGCGCTTCGGCGGCGGCACCGGCCCCCGCACCCGTTGCTGCACCTGCACCCAGACCGGCACCCGCTCCAGCGCCTGCTCCGGGTCCGGCTCCCGCGCCGGCACCGGGTCCGGCTCCCGCGCCGGCACCCGCACCCGCGCCCGCGCCCGCGCCCGCGCCCGCGCCCGTCCCGGCCCCCGCGCCGGCAGCGGCCGTGGCCCCTACGCTCGGCAACTCGCTCAGCTCGGCGCGCGTTTTCCTCTCCGGCCACAGCCTGATGGACGACCCGCTGGGCGACTTCATGAGCTCGATCGCGCAGAGTCTGGGCACGTCGATGGCGTGGAACGAGCAGATCGTGCTCGGCTCGCCGATCCGCGCCCGCACGCGCGGCGACAACACGTCGGACGCCAGCTTCTCCGGCTACCGCAGCGGCAAGAACCGCGGCGGATCGTCCGGCCTGAACGTCGCCGCTGAACTGGCCAACCCGCAGACGCTGGGCGGCCAGCGCTACGACACGCTGCTGCTTACCGAGCGCCACGACCTGCCCAACGTGCTGCTGTGGGAAGACACCGTGCGCTATACACGCCATTTCCACGAGCGCCTGATCGCCGGCAACACACGCGCCAACAGCTACCTCTACCACTCGTGGCTCGAGGTGACGAACAAGAACGACCCGAGCGCCTGGATCAATTACGAGCGCGCCGCGGCACCGGCCTGGCAGTGCGTGGCGGCACGCGTCAACCAGTCGCTGGCCGGCGAGGGCCGCGGCGACCGCATGGCCTACCTGCCGGCCGGCCTGGCGCTGGCCAACCTGGTCGAGCAGGCCACGCGTGGCGGCGTGGCCGGCATCTCGGGCGGCAGCGTGCGTGAGACGATGGACCGCCTGTTCTCCGACGACGTGCACCTGACCCGCACCGGCGCGTACTTCATGGCGCTGGTCAGCTACGCCTCGGTCTACCGGCGCTCGCCGGTGGGCGCGTGGGCGCCGAGCGAGGTGACCGCGCAGCAGGCGCAGTCGCTGCAGAACATCGCCTGGCAGTCGGTGGCCAACCACTACAACAGCGCCGGCACGCCGTCGATGGCGCAATGCCAGGCGGTGATGCGCGAGCAGTTCTGCTCGACCTTTGCCGCTTACAAGAACCAGCCCGGCATGCTCGGCACCTGCGTCGGCCGCTTCGGCGAGCAGTCGCAGAACAACCCTTTCTACTACAGCGCCGGCAGCGACGCGGGTTACTGGTACCCCGCGCCCCGCTGAGGCCGCGTCAGCTGCCGCTGCCCAGAAGGTGCTGCGCGCCGTAGGCGCGCACGTCGGCCCGCAGCGCGCGGCTCGTCACGGTGGCGGCGCGCACGGCGCGCGGTGAGACCTGCCAGGCGTCGATCACGGCGATCAGGCCGAGCAGCGAGCTGTCGAGCGCCGGTGACGCGCTGAAGTCGAACTCGACGCTGCTGCCGGTGCGCAGCAGGGTGGCCAGCGTCAGCCGAAGCGTCTTCTGGTCGGCGTCGCCGCGCCAATCGCCGCTCAGCTTGAACACCGACTGACTCGCGCCGACGCTGTCGACGCGGAACTGCGGCGCTTGCGCAGCCCCACTCGGCAGCACATGCAGCCAGCGCCGCACCGACCAGGGCAGCAGCCGCGTCAGCAGCGTGCCGGCGAGCATTCGGCCGTCGCTCCAGTAGCGGCGCCAGAGTTGCGGCTCCTGCACGATGCGCCACAGCCACTCCAGGCCCATGCGCCGCACCCACGGCGGCGCGCGCTCGATGCTTTGCGCGGCGAAATTGATCACCGCGCCGAGGTGACTGATCACCGGCGCGTGCAAGCGCGTGCGGTTGCGTTCGATCCAGGCCTGGCCCTTCTTCGCGCCGAGCGCGACGAGCACGAACTCGGCACCGCTGGCGTTGATGCGTTCGATGATGTCGTGCGAGCTCATCGCTTCGATGTCGCCGAAACCGCCTTCGTCGTGACCGACGCATTCGAAACCTCGCGCCTGCGCGTTGAGCTGCGCCGCGGCATGCGCGCCGACACCCGGCGGGCCGCCGAACAAAAAAAGCTTGATCGGCGGCCTGTCTGCCGAGCGCCCACCCTGCTGCAAGCGCTCGAATACATCGGCTCCTGCCACGCGGCTGGGAAAGCCCAGGCCCATCCAGCGCGCCGCGAGCACGATCGGGAATCCGTCGGCGACGCTCAGGTCGCTGCGCAGCACCGAGCCGCGAAACTCACGCTCGTGCGCGGCGGCGGCAACGAAGTTGACGTTCGGCGTGGACAGGAAGCACGGCCTGCGCGTTGCCACGCAAAGCCGGATGTGCCGTACCGCGCCGTCCAAGTCGATGCGGTCGAAGACCAGGCCGAGCAACGCATGCACGTCGCGGCCGAGATCGAGCTCGCGCCGGCCGTTGGCGGCGCACACGATCAGCGCGTCGTCGCCGACGTCACTCGCCTTCACGCTTGGCCCGCACCCAGGTCGATTGGCGCTTCCACAGGAAGGCGGCGTACATCGGCAGCTTGCGCAGCGCATAGGCCGGCGCGGTCAGCAGCAGCTCCGACAGCGCGATGATGTCGCGGCCGGCCAGGCGCCAGGCGGCGAGGATCGAAAGCACGAGCAGCGCCAGCGCGCCGGCACTGATCGCCAGCGGCAGCGCGCCGGCGCCGAGCCACCGGGCGAGCGCCGCGAACAGCATCAAGCCGAGCTGCAACTGCACCAGCAGCGCCAGCGGCGGCACCATCAGGTCGGCGGCCAGCGCGAGCAGGTGCGCGTCGGCACGCCGCAGGCCGGCGGCGACGAGGCGCGGGCCGTGGGCGAACATCAGCGCCAGATTGCCGTGCTCCCAACGCTTGCGCTGCGATGCGGCGGCAGCGTCGCCCTCGGGGAAGGTGCTCGTCACGCGCGCCTTCGGTGCGAACAGCGGCGCACGGCCGCGCAGCGCCAGGTCGGCGCCGAGCTGCACGTCCTCGGCGATGTGGCCGCTGGCCAGCGGCGCATCGCGCAGCAAGGACCACGGGAACGCCATGCCGGTGCCCATCAACTGGCAAGGCGCACCGACGACCCACCAGCCCAGCGGGCGCACGCGGTTGCGCACGCGCCAGGCAAAGGCCGAGACGCGCGCGCGCAGGCCCGAGCCCGCGGGCGCATTCATTTCATACAGCGCCTGCACCGGCCGGCCGCTGCTGCTGCACAGGCTTGCGAGCGTCTCGAGCGCGCCGGCATCGAGCAGGCAATCGGCATCAACGACGACGACCATCGATGGCGGCCGCGCGCTCAAGTGGCGCACGCCGAAGTCGAGCGCGAAGCCCTTGCCGCGGTTCACTGCGTGGCTGCGCTCGACGACCTCGGCGCCGGCCCGGCGGGCCAGCGCCGCGGTGTCGTCGCTGCAGTTGTCGGCGACGACGAGCACGCGGTCGGTTGCGCGCAGCTGCGCCCGCAAGCAATGCAGCGTGGCTTCGATGCCCGCGGCTTCATCGTGCGCGGGGATCAGCACGGCGACGTCGGCGTCGTCGGGTCGCGCCGCGGGCGCAGGCGCTTCGCGACGCCCGCCGTGCGCCAACAGCACCTGCAAGCACAGCACCAGCACCGGCAGCGCGGCCAGTGCGCACAGCGCCGTCAACGCGTAGGTCAGCAGGCCGAGCATCGAGCCGCCAGCGCGGTGCCGAGCGCGAAAGGATCAGCCGCCGCGCAAGCTGCGCGCGACCTTGGCGACGCCGCGCTGGGCTTTGTAGAAGCCGCGCAGCAGCACCGGCGGCATCCAGTCGCGCATGTACTGCTCGGTCTTGAACTCACGCGCTTCCTTCTTGATCGCGGCGGTGTCGGTCGGCCGCGCCTGGTACATCGTCGACAGGTTGGGCACCTCGTTGTACACGTTCTTCGACGCGGTGTAGTAGTACAGCGCCACCGAGCGCCGCTTCACATCGTCGGGCACCAGCAGCTCGTCCGGGTGACCGTGCCAGGTGTCGGCGTCGGTGGAGAAGACAACGCAGCGGTTCCAGATCGGCGAGACGCGCGCGCGGCACTCCTTCATCGACTTGTCCCACAGCTCCAACTGGCCGCGCCACTCGTCGTCCCAGGTTTCGTTGAGGTAGATCAGCAGGTTGATGCGGCGCTGCACGTTCAACTGCTCGTGGATGCGGAAGTCGGCATGCACGCCGAGCTTGCCGCCGCGCGAGGTCTCGTGGAAGCCGCCGCCGTTGAAGTACGGGTCGGGCAGCAGCGCGTCGATGCCGGTCAGGCCTTCGAGGAACTGCAGCATCGGCTGCGAGTTCATGAAGTGGAAGAACTCGCGCACGAAGGCGTCGCACTGCTCGGGCATCACCTGGCGCTTGTGGTGGCCGCCGTAGCCGATGTCGAAGACCACGTCGTGCTGCAGCTTCTCTTTCGGGAAGTGATCGAGGATCTTGCGGATCAGCGGCTCGGGCAGGATGCCGTCGATGACGATGTGCGGGAACGGGTCGGCGCTGCGGTAGTCCTCGGCGAGCAGGCTGCCGAGCGCGCGCGCCTCCTTCGGCTCCATGCGCAAGCCGTCGGCGGTGTCGATCGGGAGGGTCAGGGGGTGCATGGTGAATGGCAGCGTTGAGGATCAGTCGGCAGCGCAAATTGTCGGCGCAAAGGACGGCATGAAGGGCGTGCAATGTCGTCGCGCTGTCACGCCGGGTTCAGGGTGTTCGGATTGCACGGACGGGCCGCCGCTTACCAGTAGCCGACCGCACGACCGGAGACGAGCCGGCGGTTGGCCAGCCACATCACGCCGGCGTCGAACAGCGACAGTGCCAGCGTCGTCGGCAGCTTGACGACGCGTTTGGCCGGCGGCAGCGCCCACCAGCCGGGCAGCCGGTGCCAGAGCTGTTTCGTGCGAATCGCCCAGAGGCCGCGGATCTCGATCTGGTTGGCCATCATGCGGCGGTACCAATTCGGGTCCTGCGCGTTCAACTCGCGCACGATGGCGCCGGCGCCGGGGCCGGCGCGCGGCGTCATGAACAGCAGCACGTCCCAGCACAGAAAAGCGTTGAGCACGGTGCCGATGGTCAGGCGCACTTCGTGGTTGATGATGTCGCGCACGCGTGTCAGGCCCTCGTAGTAGTGCGAGGCGTTGTCGGCGCGCACGACGCGCGAGTAGTCCGGGTCCTGGCGGAAGCCATCGGTGATGACCATGGCGTGCAGGAAGCCGTCTTCGACCGAGAGATCGATCGGCATCCAGATACTGCGCATGCGCGACGCCCACATGACGTAGAACGAGCCGGCGATGCCGGCGTGGGTCTCGGTCAGGCGCCGTTTCGAGACACGCATCGACAGCTTCTCGAACCAGGTGTTGTGGCTCTTGCGATGGAAGTCCTTCAGCGGCATGTCGACCACGGTCCAGGCGTGATCGTCGGTGCGCAGGCGGCGCACGCTGTTGGCGACGGTCTCGACGTGGCCGAACTCGATATCAGCGTCGATCATCAGGAAGGCATCGGTCTGCGGCGCGGCGATCTCGTGCACCAGCTTGTTCCACGCGTGGCTCTTGCCGGCGCGTTCGAGCGAGACGACGCGGTACTCGACGCCAGGCGTCTTGCTGCTCGCGCATGCGGCCTGCAACTCCTGCTCGGCCTGTGCGTGCGTGTCGTCCTTGCAGCCGTTGGGCACGACGATGATCTCCCACTGCACGTCGGGCAGCGTCGCGCCGACGCCGCTGAACACCGATTGCTCGAACAGCGAACGCACCGTGCGCCCGATCATCTCGCGCTCGTTGTAGGCCAGGATGCCGAGGGTGATGTGCAGCGCTGGCGCAGCGCTGGGGGCGGCAGGTGTGGGCAGGCTTTCGGCGGTGGTCATGTGTTGCTGTGCGGCCGCGGCTCGTGGTGGTGGAAAGCCCCTGGGCCGCTGGGCCTGCGATTCTCAGCGCTGGGGTCGTCGGGCTTGCGGGGCATCGGTCGGCGGACGTGCATTCGTGCGCGGCGACGGCTGCAGGCACGGGCTGGAAGGCACCGGTGCGGCGATCACCGAGAACGTCAGGCCTGTCGCTGCGGCGACGGTCTCATCGGCGGTGCGCCTCTGCGGGCCGGCTCTGCAGCCGAATGGGTCACGTGTTCGGCGGTGACGGGCACGCGGCGCCACGACGGCGCGTGGGCGGCAAGCGCCACGCACATGCCAAGCACCAAGGTGTGCACGGTGGGGATGTGAAAGTAGTAGCTGACGGCGCCGATCACCAGCAGGATGCCGAGCATCGACGCCGCCAAAGCGCGCCCGGCGGCTTCGGCATCTGCATCCTGCCTGCCGATGCGGCGGCTGGTCGTCCACACGCTCCACAGGGCCCAGGCCGACGGCGCGACGAACAGCAGCAGACCGATGCTGCCGTAAGCCAGCGCCACGCCGACGTAGGAGTTGACGATGTCGATGATGCCCTGGCCCTGGCGCATCTCCTCCAGGGCCGGGTTGTTGAGGTATTGCATCGAACCGAAGATCGGGTTCTGCCAAAAGACGACCATCGCCCGGTCGAGCAGTTGCGTGCGGTAGCTGACCGATCCCGGCTCGACCGTGCCGATGAACGGCAGCAGGTCGATGAACTTCTGACCTTGCGGCAGGATCAGCAGCGCAGCGATCACCAGCGGCAGCGCGCCCAGCATCCACAGCAGGCGCTGCTTCGCGCCGGGGCCGAACGACAGGCCGAGCGCCATGACGATCGCGCAGCCCAGCCACGGCCCGCGCGACACCGAAGCCAGCAGGCCGATCACCGGCATCAGCACCAACGCCACGCCGAGCAACTTCGGCACCGAGGTCCGTGCAGGCTGCTGCAGCCCGGGCGCCGACGTGGACCGCGCGAAGCTGGGCGCCAGCGCGAGCAACCAGGTGACCGCCACCATCGACGTGAAGCCGAGCGCGATGGCGTGCCCCATGGTGACGTAGGCGCGCAGGTAGCCGCCGTCCTCGGTGGCGCGCAGCAGGTAGGTGCCGATGTCCTGCATCGGAATGCCGAGCGGGATGCGCAGGCTTTCGTAGACCAGCCAGTTGCGCATATTCTCGAAGCCGGCGATGACGCCGAGCACGGCCACGCCCATGACGAATGCGGCCAGCACATCGAACAGACGGCGCTTGTCCGTCACCGAGCGCGTGATCACGTAATAGAGCAAGGCATGGTCGAGCAGGATGTAGACCGCGAAGCGCATCAGCCCGGTCACCGAATCGGCGGTGGCGGTGGCGACGAAGACGTAGAGGAAGTAAACCGCGAACAGCGCGTCCGGCCGGTGCAGGCGCCGGCTGCGCGCGCGCTTCTGGCCCGCTAGATGCAAGGCGGCCGGCCGCCGCAGCCCCAGCGCCAGCAATCGCGGGGGCTTGAGCTCTAACAGGCACTCCACGACGCCGAAGCCGGAGATCTGCATGTCGAACTGCGGCACGGCGAACAGCAGC
>CADEEN010000204.1 GCA_902826345.1 uncultured Burkholderiales bacterium
GAGTTCGCCTCGCAGGTCGGGCCGCTCGGCCTGCGCGTCGGCGGTGTGTGGAGCGAAACCGAGGCCGGCACCAACGGCATGGGCACGTGTCTGGCCGCCGCCGGGCCGGTCACCGTGCAGCGCGACGACCACTTCTTCACCCAGTTCACGCAGCTCACCTGCTCGGCGGTGCCGGTGTTCGATCCTTCCGGCGAGATCGCCGCCGTGCTCGACGTCACCAGCCGCTCGAGCCTGATGCAGCAGCACCTGCTGGTCTTGCTCGGCATGACGGCGCGCATGATCGAGAACCGCCTCATCGACCAGCGCTTTCGCAACGCGCACCCGCTGCACTTCCACAGCCGGCCCGAGTTCGTCTACACGCTGCACGAGGGCAAGCTGGCGGTGGACGACGACGGCCGCGTGCTCGCCGCCAACCGCAGCGCGTTGTTCCAGCTCGGCATGCAGTCTATGGACGAGGTGCGCTCGCGGCGCATCGACGATCTGTTCCAGACCTCGCTGGAAGACATGCTGGCGCGCAGCAGCTCGTCGTCGTTCCATCCGGTCGTGACCTACCGCGCCAACGCGGCGCTGCGCTTCTTCGCCGTGATGCGGCGGCCGGCGCAGAGCCAGGCCAGCGCGACGGCAGCGGCCACGCCGTCGCTGTCGATCGTGCCGGCGCGCGCGCCGCTGCGCCGTGCTGCCGCGGCGCAAGCCGAATCGGCGGTGACCTTCGACGACCCGCGCCTGGTCGCGCACCTCGACACCGCGCGCCGCGTCATCGCGCGGCGCACGCCTGTGCTGCTGTGCGGCGAAACCGGATCGGGCAAGGAAGTTTTCGCGCGCGCGGTGCACGAGGCGAGCCCGCATGCGAGCGGCGCCTTCGTTGCCGTCAATTGCGCCAGCCTGCCTGAGACGTTGATCGAGTCCGAACTCTTCGGCTACCGCGCCGGCGCCTTCACCGGTGCCGTGCGCTCGGGCTGCCGCGGAAAAATTCTGCAGGCCGATGGCGGCACCTTGTTCTTGGACGAGATCGCCGACATGCCGCTCGAATTGCAGGCGCGGCTGCTGCGCGTGCTCGACGAGCGCCAGGTCACGCCGCTGGGCACTGAGGAGGTCATTCCGGTGGACTTCCAGCTCATCAGCGCCAGCCACGAGCACCTGCCGGCGCGCGTGCGCGAGGGGCGCTTCCGCGAAGACCTGTTCTACCGGCTGGCGGGCGTCGAGCTGCAACTGCCGCCGCTGCGCGAACGCAGCGATCGGCGTGAGCTGATCCGGCGTGTGCTGGCGGCCGAAGGCGGCGCGCAGGCCACGCTGACGGCCGAGGCCGAACGCGCGCTGCTCGAACACCCATGGCCGGGCAACATCCGCCAGCTCTGCCACGTGCTGCGCACGGCGGCCGCGCTGGCCGACGGCAAGCCGATCGCGCGCGAGCACCTGCCGTCGATGCAGGCCGTGTCGTCGGCGCCACCGGCGCGGCCTGCGGCGGTGATCGACGCGCCGCAGCCCGACGTGCTGCCGGGTGTACTCAGCGGCGACAATGACGTGCCGCCTGTCAAGCTGAACCCGATCCAGGCCAACGAGCGGCAGGTGCTGCTGCAGATGCTGAAGCAGCACCGCTGGAACGTGAGCAACGTCGCCAAGGCGCTCGATGTCAGCCGCAATACCCTCTACAGAAAACTCCACAAGCTCCACATCGAGGTCTCGCACCCCGAATGAGGCGGCGCGGTCGCGCTTCGCCTGGTGCATCACCGGCTCGGGCCACTTTCTAGAAGAGTCGATCGCGCTGGCCGAGCGGCTGCCGCAGCTCGATCTGTTCTTGTCGGACGCCGCGGAAGAGGTGCTGCCGATCTACGACATCCGCCTCGAAGACCTGCGGCCGCGCTTCGCGCCGGGCTTTCGTCTGCTGCGCGACAAGACCGCCAGCGCGGTGCCGGTGGGCATGCTGTATGACGACGTCTATCACACCGTCGTCGTCGCGCCGGCCACGAGCAACACGGTGGCGAAGTGTGTCGTCGGCATCAGCGACACGCTGCCGAGCAACATGTTCGCGCAGGCCGGCAAGCTCGGCATCGCCAGCATCGTTTTTGCGTGCGACACCGAGCCGGTGGTCGTCACCAAGTCACCGCACGATTGGGTGACGCTGCACCCGCGGCGCATCGAGCTCGACAACGTTGAGCGCTTGCGTGGCTTCGAGCACTGCAAGGTCGTGTGTTCGCCGGCTGAACTGGAGGCGGCGTTGCAGGCGCGCTTGGCGCAACTGAACCTGGTATGGAACACATCGTCTTCCTGACCGGTCACCTCGCGGAGCCGCAACTGCACAAGGTGCTGGCCGCCATGACCGATACGGCCGACGCGCCGTTCACGTGGGAGGTGCGCGATGTCGGCGTGCAGGTGGCTGCGCTGATGACGGCCGACCTGATCCGCCGCCGCGTGCCGGCGCCGCTGCAAGCGCAGCGCATGATCGTGCCCGGCCGTTGCCGCGGCGACATCGATGCACTGAGCGCGCACTACGCGTTGCCGGTGCAACGTGGGCCGGAAGAGATGAAGGACCTGCCGCGGTTCTTCAACCAGCGAGCACAACCGGTGGGCCTGAGTCAGCGCAGCGTCGAGATTTTTGCCGAGATCGTCGATGCGCCGCGCCTGTCGGTGGCGGCGATCGTCGAGCGCGCACGCGCGTTGGCGCGCGACGGCGCGGACGTGATCGATGTCGGCTGCCTGCCCGAGACGCCGTTTGCGCATCTCGAAGACAGCGTGCGCGCGTTGAAGCGCGAAGGCTTTCGTGTCAGCGTCGATTCGGTCGATGCACAAGAGCTGCTGCGCGGCGGCCGCGCCGGCGCCGACTTTCTGCTGAGCCTGACGGCCGACACGTTGTGGGTGGCAGACGAAGTGGCGGCCACGCCGGTGCTGATCCCGCGCACGCCGACCGATGTCGCCTCCCTCGATGAAGCAATTGCCGGCATGCAGCAACGCGGTCGCGCCTTCATCGCCGATCCGATACTGGACCCGATCCCGTTCGGCTTCACCGCGTCGATCGTGCGCTTGCACGCGCTGCGCCAACGCTTTGCCGACGTGCCGATCATGATGGGCATCGGCAACCTGACCGAGCTCGTCGAGGCCGACACCAGCGGCATCAACGCGCTGCTGCTCGGCATCGCCGCCGAGTTGAACGTGAGCGCGGTGCTGACGACGCAGGTCAGCGCGCACGCTCGCCGCGCCGTGCGCGAAGCCGATTGGGCGCGGCGCATCATGCACGCGGCAGCCAGCGAACGACGGCTGCCGAAGGGCCTGTCCGATGCGCTGATGACGCTGCATGCCAAGCACCCGTTCCCCGACAGTCCCGAAGAGATCACGACCACCGCAGCGCAAGTGCGCGACCCGAACTTCCGCGTGCAAGTGTCGGCCGAGGGCCTGTATGTCTACAACCGCGACGGCCTGCGCACGGGGCAGGGCGCCTTCGAGTTGTGGCCGCAACTGAAGTTGCAGCACGACGCCTCGCACGCGTTCTACATGGGCGTCGAACTCGCGCACGCCGAGATCGCATGGCGCCTGGGCAAGCGCTACGTGCAGGACCAGCCGCTCGATTGGGGCTGCGCGGTCGAGCGCGAGGCGGACGACTTGAACGCCTGGTGCGCACCTGGCACAACGATGAAGAACAACGCGTCATGAACGACCAGATCTTCGAAACCGTCGTCACCACGGTGGCTGCCGACGGCACGCCTCATGTGGCGCCGATGGGCGTGCGCTATCAAGACGAGCGGATCGTGCTGATGCCGTTCAAGCCGTCGGTGACGCACGACAACGTCGTGGCGACTAACCATGCCGTGCTCAACATCGTCACCGACACGCGCGTTTTCGCCGGCTGCGTTACCGGCCGCAAGCAGTGGCCCACGCTGCCGGCCGAGCGCGTGCCGGGTGTGTCGTTGGCCTGCGCGTTGGAGCACATCGAACTGCGATTGGCCGAGCGCAATGACGATGCGCAGCGCCCGGTGTTGAAACTCGACCGCGTGCACGCCGTGCGTCACGCGCCGTTCGCCGGCCTCAACCGCGCGCAGGCCGCGGTGATCGAAGGCGCGGTGCTCGTCAGCCGGCTGCACATGCTGCCGATGGAGAAGATCGCCAGCGAGATGGCGTATCTGCAGATCGCGATCGACAAGACGGCGGGGCCCGGGGAGCGCGAAGCCTGGGGCTGGTTGCGCGAAGCGGTGGCTGCGAAGCGATGAAGTTGTTGATCAGCGTGCGCAGCGTCGATGAAGCGCTGCTGGCGGCCGAGGGCGGCGCGGACTTCATCGACTTGAAGGAGCCACGTCTCGGCGCGCTCGGCGCACTGCCGCTGGCGACGATCCGCGCGTGCGTTGCCGCGCTGCGCGGCTTTGGCCTGCCGGTCAGCGCGACGATCGGCGACGCGCCGCAGGACATCGGCGATGCCGTGCGGCGTGTGGCCGACTGCGGCGTTGACTTCGTCAAGGTCGGCATCGAACGCAACGCGGCAGCGGCAGACGTGCTGACGATGCTCGCCGCTTGCGGCCGGCGCGTCGTGCCGGTGCTGCTCGCCGACCGCGGCCTCGACGCGGCGCTGGTGACACATGCGGCGCGCCTCGGCTTTGCAGGCCTCATGGTCGATACCGCCGACAAGCGCGCCGGCAGCTTGTTCGATTGCGTCACGCTGTCCGAACTCGAGCACTTCATCGAACGCGCGCGCGCCGCCTCGGTGATGCGCGGCCTGGCCGGCGCGCTGCGCCTCGAACACCTGCCGCTTCTGACGACGCTCGCGCCGGACTTTGCCGGCTTTCGCGGCGCCGTGTGCACGGGCGACCGCAGCGCAGCGCTCAAAGCCGATCTTCTGCGCGCGCTGCGTCAAGCCGCGTCGAGCGGGCTGGCTTCTCCGAGCAACATCGAACGCATCGAATCCAGCGCGCTCTTGTGAACGATGTGGATCGGAAACGCGGCGCCGTCGGCGATCGACGCGAAGCGCTGGTCGAGCACGCCTTGCTGGCTCAGTTGCGCCAGCGTCGCCGCGCCGTCGATGGCGCAGGACTTGACCACCACCAGCCGCTCGGCGTTGAGCTGCCGCGCCAGATGCACGGCCATGCTGTCGGCGCTGACGTCCCAGTTCGACAGCGCATCGGCCTGCGCGCGGATCCACTCCATCGGCAGCCAGACGGCGGTGTGGCCGCCATGCAGCACGCGCCGGATTTCCGATTCGTTGCTCGCCAGGTGCAACTGCGGGTTGAGGCCACGCGCCATGTGCGCGTTCTGTGCCATCGCCAACACCGCCATGTTGTGCGCCGCCACGTCGTCGAACTGCCACAGCGCCTGCGCCTGCCGCACTTCATCGGCAAAGCGCCCGCCGCCGCAGACCACGGTGACGCGCCCGCCGCCGAGATGTGCCAGCAGCGACAACCACTGCGGCAACAACGGGTCGCCGGCGAGGCTGCCACCGAGTTTGACGACCCACATGTCAATCGCCTTGCAGACGCAACAGTGCAGCCACGGCCACGCTCGGCGCGCACACTTGCACCCAGCCCGCAACCTGCGGTGATGCGCACGCCACGTGATCGGCGTAGCGCAAAGCGCTCGCACCGAGTTCGCCGACGAGGAAGTCACCGCAGCCGGCGCTGATCAGCGGCGTGCCGTCGGCCAGGCCGTGCGAGCGCGTGACGCGCTCGACTTCGCGGCGCAGCGCATTCAACTGCTGGCGTTTCCACTGGCGCGCGAGCGCCAGCCAGTCCTGCGGCGTGCCGTCGCGCGCGTCGAGGCCGATCATGCGCGCCAGGCGTTGCTGCGTCGCTTTTGCATCCTTGGCAGCGCCATCGGCGCTCGCCGCCTGGTCGTGCGCCGCATCGAGCTCGCCGGTCAGCCGGTAGACATCGGCGCTGGTGGCGAAGAACTCGTTCATCACGTTGTGGTGGCTGCCGCGCCAGGCGATGCGTTGCGCCAGCGCGCACAGCGGTGTGCGCACGACGCCCTGGTACACCAGCTCGCCGCTGGCCAGGCGTTCGGCGTCGCTGCGCGCGGCGGTCAGCACCCGGCCGCGGCGCAGCGCGATGAGGTCGGTGGTGGTGCTGCCGATGTCGATCAGCAAGGCATCGCCTTCAGCAGCGCGCATGGCGCAGTGCAGGGCCGTCGCCAGCCAATTGGCCGACGCGACATGCCGCCACTGCCGCGGCAGCTCGTCGGGCGCGCACCAGCCGGCGTCGCCGGCGAAAAAGTGCAGCGAGCGCGGCGCGAAGGTCTGCGAAAGCGCGGCGGCGATGCGCAGCACGCCGTCTTCGCGGTCGGCGAACAGATCGACCATCTCGCCGGTCATCGTCACGGCGTGCCCGGCCTGCGAGACTGCGGGCCAGCGCTGCTGCGCGGCGGCCAGTGCATGGTGAAGATGATCGAGCCCTTGCCACAACGGACACGGCCATTGCGCAGCGCCGATCACCTCGCCGTCTCGCATCACGCAAGCCTTCACGTGCGCGCCGCCGATGTCCCAGCCGACGATGGTGGTCGCCTCACGCATCGATCAGCTCCGCCGCGAGGTTGCGGCCGAGCGCAGCCGAGAGTCCGACATACGCGCAAGTGACACGCGGGTTGACTTCGATCACCACCGGCCCGCGCGTGTCGTGCCAGACCAGGTCGATGCCGACGAAGCCGCGCAGGCCGGGCATCGCGCGCACCACGTCGCGCGCCAGCGGCTCGAACATCGCGGCGGCGCCGGCTCGGCGATCGATGGTCACGCCTTCGAACGAGACGCGGCCCTGCGCGTCGACGGCGATCTGCTGCCGGTTGACGCTGAGCAGTTCGAACCGCGGCGGCTTGCACAGCAGCGACAGGCTCATCGCCGCGCCTTCGACCCAGGGCTCGACGCGCAGCCTGCCGCGCGCATGGTCGCGCGCCGCGCTGGCGTCGGTGTGCAACTGCGTGTCGGCGGCACCCGCGCCGTCGTCGGGCTTGGTGACCCAGCGCTGCGTGGCCGCGTCGCCGGCAAACGCCATCGGCGTCAACACGCCCTGCGCGGCCAGACAGTCCACGGTCGCGCGCTTGCTGCCGGCCAGCGCGATCGACGCCGCATCGCAGCCGAGCCAGCGTGGCGCGGGCACGGCGCGCTGCAACTGCGCCAGCAGGCCATCGGTCTCCGGCGCGACAAGCCACACCGCGTCGTGCAACGCAGACTGGCGGGCGACGAAGGCTGCAGGCGTTTCACCGGGCAGCGGCTGCACCGAGATTGCGTTGCCGGGCAGCGTGCAGGCACGCGCGCAGGTCACGGCCGTGACCTCGCAGTCAGGCACTTGCAGCAGGTCTGCCACCATCGCATCGCGCATCGACGTGCCCATCGCCAACAACGCATCGCCGTGCGAATCGCCGTCCAGCGCGCCGCCGCCGCTGAGATACTCGTAGACCCAGATTCGCTTCATCGCTGCGTCGTCTGTTCCGTCTTCTTCGTGAACGTCATTCCCGTCATCGATCTCATGCAGGGTCAAGTGGTGCGCGCCGAGCGTGGTCAGCGCTCGTCGTACCGGCCGATCGCCTCGCGCTTGTGCGACGGCGCCGAGCCGGCGGTGGTGGCGCGCGCGCTCATGGTCCATTGCACCGCGCGGCAACTGTACGTGGCCGATCTCGATGCGCTGCAAGGCCGCGCGGCGCAGGTCAGCGCGCTGCGCTCGGTCTT
>CADEEN010000205.1 GCA_902826345.1 uncultured Burkholderiales bacterium
CGCACCCCGCTGTACTCCGCCGAGGAGCGGCGGCGCCGCGACGCGTCGGCGTGGACGACGGTGCAAGGCGTGCTGGCACCGGTGCAGTTCATCGCCTGCGCGGTCAGCCTGTACTTCGTGCTGCGCTACCTCGCCACCGGCGAAGGCCTGTTCGCGGCCAGCGTCTCGTTCGTCGTCAAGACCGCGCTGCTGTACACGATCATGGTCACCGGCAGCGTCTGGGAGAAAGTGGTCTTCGGCCGCTGGCTGTTTGCGCCGGCGTTCTTCTGGGAAGACGTGGTCAGCATGCTGGTGCTGGCGCTGCACACGGCCTGTCTGATTGCGATGTTCACCGGCTGGCTCGACGCGCACGCACAGATGCTGCTGGCGCTGGCGGCCTACACGGCGTATGCAATCAACGCGGCGCAGTTTGTGTTGAAGCTGCGCGCGGCGCGATTGGGCGGGGTGGCGGCATGAGCGCAGCGCCGGGCCGCCCCAAGCAAGCGAACGTCCCCTCGGGGGACCGCATGCGGTACTCCGCAGGCGAGAGGCTCCAATGAGCCCGGTGATTCCGCTCATCGCCGAGCGCAGTGAGGGTTGCGCCACACCCGCGGTGATCAAGCAGCGCGGCCAGCGCGAGGTCTTCTGCGGCTTGACCGGCATCGTCTGGCTGCACCGCAAGATCCAGGACGCGTTCTTCCTCGTCGTCGGCTCGCGCACCTGCGCGCACCTGATCCAGTCTGCTGCCGGCGTGATGATCTTTGCCGAGCCGCGATTCGCCACCGCGATCATCGACGAGCGCGACCTCGCCGGTCTGGCCGATGCCAACACCGAGCTTGACCGCGTGGTGACGCAGCTGCTGGCGCGCCGGCCCGACATCAAGATGCTGTTCCTCGTCGGCTCGTGCCCGTCGGAGGTCATCAAGCTCGACCTGTCGCGCGCTGCGGCGCGGTTGTCGCAGACGTTCTCGCCGAACGTGCGCATCCTCAATTACTCGGGCAGCGGCATCGAAACGACCTTCACGCAGGGCGAGGATGCGTGCCTGGCCTCACTGGTGCCGCAACTGCCGCACACCGACGAACGCAACCTGCTCGTCGTCGGCGCGCTGGCCGACGTGGTCGAAGCCCAGTTCCGCCGTTTGTTCGACGAGCTCGGCATCGGCCCGGTGCATTTCCTGCCCCCGCGCAACTCGCGCGAACTGCCGCCGGTGGGGCCGAACACCAAGCTGCTGATCGCGCAACCTTTCCTTGCCGACACGCTGCGTGCGCTCGAAGCACGCGGCGCGCAGCGGCTCTCAGCCCCCTTCCCGTTCGGCGCCGAAGGCACGACCGAGTGGCTGCGCGCCGCGTGGAACGCTTGGGGCCGCCAACAAACCGAGCCGACGAAGTTCGCCAACGTCGTCGGCCCGAAGCGCGAGCGCGCGGCGCGCGCGCTGGCACGGCAGCGGCTCGAACTGCAAGGCAAGCGCATCTTCTTTTTCCCCGACTCGCAGCTCGAAGTGCCGCTGGCGCGCTTTCTGGCGCGCGAACTCGGCGTGGTGTTGGTCGAGGTCGGCAGCCCGTACCTGCACGCCAAGCTGCTCGACCGCGAACTCGCATTGCTGCCGGCCGGCACGCAGTTGAGTGAAGGCCAGGACGTGGAGCGGCAACTCGACCGCTGCCGCGCCGCCAAGCCCGACATCGTTGTCTGCGGCCTCGGTTTGGCGAATCCGCTCGAAGCCGAAGGCATGACGACCAAGTGGTCGATCGAGCTCGTGTTCTCTCCCGTGCACGGGTTCGAGCAGGCGAGCGATCTGGCGGGTTTGTTCACGCGGCCGCTCGACCGGCGCACAAGGCTGGTGGCCTGACATGCAGCTCACCCTCTGGACCTACGAAGGCCCGACACACGTCGGCGCGATGCGCATCGCCACCGCGATGAAGGGCGTGCACTACGTGCTGCACGCGCCGCAGGGCGACACCTACGCCGACCTGCTGTTCACGATGATTGAGCGGCGCGATCGCCGCCCGCCGGTCACCTACACGACGTTCCAGGCGCGTGACCTCGGCGGCGACACGGCAGAACTCTTCAAGACCGCGGCGCGTGAGGCGTATGAGCGCTTCCAGCCGCAGGCGATGCTGGTCGGCGCGTCGTGCACCGCCGAGCTGATCCAGGACGACCCAGGCGGACTGGCGCAGGCGCTGAATCTGCCGGTGCCGGTGATTCCGCTCGAGCTGCCGTCGTATCAGCGCAAGGAGAACTGGGCGGCGGCGGAAACGTTCTACCGCCTGGTGCGCACGATGTGCCCGGCGCGCGCCGAACCGCGTGTGCGTGGCGAGAAGCCGCGCTGCAACATCCTCGGCCCGACGGCGCTGGGTTTTCGCCACCGCGACGACCTGCGCGAAATCCGCTCGTTGATCGAGCAGCTCGGTATCGCGATCAACGTCATTGCACCGCTCGATGCCACGCCGGCCGATCTGGCCCGGCTGGCCGACGCCGACTTCAACGTCGTGCTCTATCCCGAAACCGCCAACACCGCGGCGACGTGGCTCACACGCACGCACCAACAACCGGCGACGAAGGTCATACCGATCGGCACCGGCGCGACGCGCGAGTTCATCGCCGAGGTCTGCGCCCTGGCCGGCATCGAGGCGCCGCCAGACGACGACAGCCGCGCCACCTGGTACTCGCGCTCGGTCGATTCGACCTACCTCACCGGCAAGCGCGTCTTCATCTTCGGCGACGCCACGCACGCCGTCGCCGCCGCGCGCGTGGCCTCACGCGAACTCGGCTTCACGGTGGTCGGCCTGGGCACCTACAGCCGCGAGTTCGCGCGCGAGGTGCGCGAGGCGGCCAAGCTGTATGGCGTCGAGCCGCTGATCTGCGACGACTACCTGGAGATCGAAGCCAAGGTGGCCGAGGCGCAGCCCGAGCTCGTGCTCGGCACGCAGATGGAGCGCCACATCGCCAAGCGCCTGGGCATCCCGTGCGCCGTCATCTCCGCGCCCGTGCACGTGCAGGACTTCCCGGCGCGCTACTCGCCGCAGATGGGATTCGAAGGCGCCAACGTGTTGTTCGACACCTGGGTGCATCCGCTGATGATGGGTCTCGAAGAGCACCTGCTGCACATGTTCAGGGACGACTTCGAGTTTCATGGCGATGCGGCGGCGTCGCACCTGGGGCACGGCCATGCGCCGACCCCCGTTCGCGCTGAGCCCGCCTCCGTTCGGGCTGAGCTTGTCGAAGCCCCCGCAAGCACTTCGACAAGCTCAGTACGAACAGAAGGGAATGAACCCGAACAGATCATCACCCGCTGGGCCGCCGACGCCGAACGCGAATTGGGAAAGATTCCCTTCTTCGTGCGCGGAAAGGCACGACGCAACACTGAGCGCTACGCCAGCGAAAAGGGCGTTGCGACGATCACCGTGGAAACGCTGTATGACGCCAAAGCGCACTTCAGCCGCTGAGGCCACGGCCACGCCCACGCCGATGCGCGTGGTCCTGGTCACGCTCGACAGCCACCTCGCCAGCGCCGCTGCGCGCGCCGAGCGGCAATTGCGGCGCGAGCTGCCGGGCCTGACGCTCGCCGTGCACGCCGCCAGCGAATGGGGCGACAACGCCGCGGCCGTCGAGCGTTGCTGCGACGACATTGCGGCAGGCGACATCGTCATCGTGACGATGCTGTTCATGGAAGACCATTTCCTGCCGGTGCTGTCGGCGCTGAAGGCGCGCCGCGGGCAGTGCGACGCGATGGTCTGCGCAATGTCCGCCGGCGAGGTGATGCGCCTGACGCGCATGGGCAAGTTCGCGATGGACGGCAGCACCAGCGGCCCGATGGCGCTGCTGAAGAAGCTGCGCGGCGCCAAGGCCAAGGAAGGCAGCAATGGCGCACCCAACAGCAGCAACGGCGCCTCGCAGATGAAGATGCTGCGCCGGCTGCCGAAGATCCTGCGCTTCATTCCCGGCACCGCGCAGGATGTACGCGCCTATTTCCTGACGCTGCAGTACTGGCTTGCCGGCTCCGAAGACAACGTCGCCAACCTCGTGCGCTTGTTGGTCGAGCGTTATGCCGACGGTCCGCGTCGCGCGCTTCGCACGCTGACCAAGGCACAACCGCTGGCCGAGTACCCAGAGGTCGGCGTCTATCACCCGCTGCTGCGCGGGCGCATGAGCGAAGACGCCGGCGCGCTGCCGGCCGTCAAAGGCCCGCAGCGCGGCTGTGTCGGCCTGCTGCTGATGCGCTCCTACCTGCTCGCCGGCAACGCCGCGCATTACGACGGCGTGATCACCGCCCTCGAAGCACGCGGCCTGCGCGTCGTGCCGGCGTTTGCCACCGGCCTGGACCAGCGTCCGGCCATCGAGCGCTTCTTCCTCGACGGCCAGGGTCGTGCGACGGTCGATGCCGTCGTCTCGCTGACCGGCTTCTCGCTCGTCGGCGGCCCGGCGTACAACGACTCCAAAGCCGCCGAGGAACTGCTGGCGAAACTCGACGTGCCCTATCTCGCCGCGATGCCGGTCGAGTTCCAGTCGCTCGCGCAGTGGAGCGATTCCGAGCGCGGCCTGCTGCCGGTCGAAGCGACGATGATGGTCGCCATCCCTGAGCTCGACGGCGGCACCGGCGCGATGGTCTTCGGCGGCCGCGCCGGCAACGACGCGACAACCGCGGCGCACGACATGGTGGCCAGCGCCGAGCGCGCCGCGATGCTGGCGGCGCGCGTGACCAAGCTGGTGGCGCTGCGCCGCAGCACGGTCGCCGAGCGCAAGGTCGGCGTCGTGCTGTTCAACTTCCCGCCGAATGCCGGCAACACGGGTACCGCGGCGTTCCTCGCCGTTTTCGAATCGCTGTTCAACACGCTGTCGGCGATGCAGCGAGAGGGCTACACCGTCGAGTTACCGGCCAATGTCGATGCATTGCGCGAGCGCCTGCTGCGAGGCAACGCCGAACGCTGGGGTGCTCTGGCCAACGTGCACGCGCGCATCCCGACCGACGACCATGTGCGACGCGAACCGTACCTCGCACAGATCGAAGCCGCCTGGGGCCCGGCGCCGGGCAAGCACCAGAGCGACGGCGCGTGCATCCAGGTGCTCGGCGAGCGCTTCGGCAATGTCTTCGTCGGCGTGCAGCCGGGCTTCGGCTACGAAGGCGACCCGATGCGCCTGCTGTTCGAAAAAGGCTTTGCGCCGACGCATGCCTTCTCGGCCTTCTACCGCTGGCTGCGCGAAGACTTCGGCGCGCACGCGGTGCTGCACTTCGGCACCCACGGCGCGCTCGAGTTCATGCCCGGCAAGCAAACCGGTTTGACGGCCACCTGCTGGCCCGACCGCCTGATCGGCGACCTGCCGAACCTTTATCTCTACGCATCGAACAACCCGAGCGAAGGCACGATCGCCAAGCGCCGCGCCGCCGCGACGTTGATCAGTTACCTGACGCCGCCCGTCACGCAGGCCGGCTTGTACCGCGGCCTCGCCGAGTTGAAGACATCGCTCGAACGCTGGCGCGCGCTGCCGCCGAACGAGCGCAGCGAGCGCGCCGAGATGCTGCCGCTCTTGCAGTCGCAAGCCGCGGCGCTCGAACTCGCTGCCGCCGAGCCGGCGTGGGCCGACGACAGCGCCGTGCAAGGCCTCAGCGACGCCGTGCTCGAACTCGAATACACGCTGATCCCGCACGGCTTGCATGTCGTCGGCCAAGCGCCGAGCGCCGCCGCGCGTGCCGACTTGCTGATGTCGATCGGCGAAGCGACGCACGGCCACGCACCGCAGCGCGCCGAGGTCGAAGCCCTCGTCGCCGGCGCACCGCCGCACAGCGACGAACTGCGCGAACTCGCGGCGATCGACCGCCTGCACGCCGGCGATCACGAAACCGCCGGCCTGTTGCGCGCGCTTTCCGGCCGCTTTGTGCGCCCCGCCCCCGGCGGCGACGTGCTGCGCACACCGAGCGTGCTGCCGACCGGCCGCAACCTGCACGGCTTCGACCCGTTCCGCCTGCCGAGCGCGTTTGCGGTGCAGGACGGCGCGAAGCAGGCCGAACGTTTGTTGTCGCGGCACTTGTCGGATGGCCACGGCTTCCCCGAGTCGATTGCGCTCGTGCTCTGGGGCACCGACAACATGAAGAACGAGGGCGCGCCGATCGGCCAGGCGCTGGCCCTGCTCGGCGCGAAGCCGCGCTTCGACAGCTACGGCCGGCTCGCCGGCGCCGAACTGCTGTCGCTGGCCGAACTCGGCCGGCCGCGTGTCGACGTGATGATCACGCTCTCGGGCATCTTCCGCGACCTGCTGCCGCTGCAGATCAAGCTGCTCGCCGAAGCCGCCTTCCTCGCTGCTAGCGCCGACGAGCCGACGGATCGCAACTTCGTGCGCAAGCATGCGCTGGCGTACCAGGCCGAGCATGGCGGCGATATCGAAACCGCATCGCTGCGTGTCTTCGGCAATGCCGAAGGCGCGTACGGCGCGAACGTGAATCACCTCGTCGATTCGAGCCGCTGGGACGATGAAGACGAACTCGCCGAAACGTACACGCGGCGCAAAGGTTTTGCGTATGGCCGCGCAGGACGCCCGATGCAGCAGCCGGCATTGTTGAAGTCGGTGCTGGCCGGTGTCGAGCTGGCGTACCAGAACCTGGAGTCTGTCGAGCTCGGCGTGACGACGATCGACACCTACTTCGACACGCTCGGCGGCATCAGCCGCGCCGTCAAGCGCGCCAAGCGCCTGCGCGATGGCGATGCCGCGGTCGAGGCCCCCGTCTACATCGGTGACCAGACGCAGGGCGACATCGGCGCGGGCACCGTGCGCACGCTGTCCGAACAGGTCGCGCTCGAAACCCGCACCCGCGTGCTGAACCCGAAGTTCTTCGAAGCCATGCTGTCGCACGGCTACGAAGGCGTGCGCCACCTCGAAGCGCATGTGACGAACACGTTTGCATGGAGCGCCACCACGGGCCAGGTGCAGCCCTGGGTCTATCAGCAGATCAGCGAGACCTTCATCCTCGACGACGCGATGCGCGAGCGCCTCGCCAAGCTCAACCCTGCCGCCTCCGCCAAGGTGGCGATGCGTTTGCTCGAAGCCCATCGGCGCCAGTTCTGGCAGCCCGATGCACACACGCTGGCTGCGCTGCAACGCGCCGGCGAGGAACTCGAAGACCGGCTCGAAGGCGTCTTCACCGACACAACTCAGAAGGCAGCAGCATGATGGAAGCAACGACCATTTCCCCGAGCGAGATCCGCCGCGGCCCGCGACCAGCCAATCCCAAGCTGGATGGCGAGGGCAGCGTGCAGGTGCAGCTCGACCCGAACGTCAAGATCGGCACGGCGAAAGTCTTTGCGATCTACGGCAAGGGCGGCATCGGCAAGAGCACGACGTCGTCGAACCTGTCGGCGGCGTTCTCGAAGATGGGCAAGCGCGTGCTGCAGATCGGCTGCGACCCGAAGCACGACAGCACCTTCACGCTGACGAAGAAGATGCTGCCGACCGTGATCGACGTGCTGGAGTCGGTCGACTTCCATCCCGAAGAGTTGCGCGTCGACGACTTCGTCTTCCCCGGCTACAACGGCGTGATGTGCGTCGAGGCCGGCGGGCCACCGGCGGGCACCGGCTGCGGCGGCTACGTCGTCGGCCAGACGGTGAAGCTGCTCAAGGAGCACCACCTGCTCGAAGACACCGACGTGGTGATCTTCGACGTG
>CADEEN010000206.1 GCA_902826345.1 uncultured Burkholderiales bacterium
AACGCTACGTCGCCGCGGTGACGTTGAAGCCGGTCACCGACGGCGACCGCACGTTCTGGCACTGGGAGTCGAGCTTCGCCACGCCACCAGGCCGCGAGCGCGAGCTGCGAGACATGGTGGCGCAAGGCGTGTACGAGGCGGGCTTCGACAACCTGCGGCGGCATCTGCTGCACGGCAGCGATCTGCGCGCGCCGGGCGCTGCGCCGCTGCCCACCGCATTGCCGCTGCCGACACGGCGCATCGCGGTCAAGCGCTATGGCGACGCCGATCAACTCGCAGCCGTTGACGCGGCCTGCCCTGCGCCCGCCGCCGGTGAGGTGCGAATCAAGCAGCGCGCGATCGGCGTCAACTACATCGACATCTACCTGCGCAAGGGTTGGATCGCGCCGATGCTCGCCGAGGGCGGCACGCCGGGCATGGAAGCCGCCGGCAGCGTGCTCGATGTGGGCGAGAACGTGAGCGGCCTGATGCCCGGCGACCGCGTGGCCTACCTCGGCCCTGTTCCCGGCGCGTACTGCAGCCTGCGCTGCGTGCCGGCCGATTGGGTGGTGCGCCTGCCGCCGGCGATCAACGATGACGTCGCCGCAGCGCTGTTGTTGAAAGGCCTGACCGCGGACTACTTGTTGCACGACCTCGGCCACGTCGGCCCGGGCACGCGCGTGCTGGTGCATGCCGCCGCCGGCGGGGTCGGCCTCGTCGTCTGCTCGTGGGCGCGCCGGCTCGGTGCCACCGTCATCGGCACCGTGTCGAGCGACGACAAGGCACGCCTGGCGCGCGAGCACGGCTGTGAGCACGTCATCGTGACGCGCGACTACCGCTTCGCCGACGCGGTGCAACGCGATGTCGGCGGCGCCGACGTGCTGATCGACGGCCTCGGTGCGCAGGCGCGCGACGAAAACCTCGCGGCGCTGGCCCGCCGCGGCCACTGGATCAGCCTCGGCCAGGCCACCGGCGCGCTCGATGCGGTGGACGCCAACGCGCTCGTCGCCAAGTCGATCACCTTCTCGCGGCCGGTCGTGTTCGACTACGTCGCCACGCGCGCGGCGCTGCAGCAGCGCGCATCGCGCTTGTGGGCGGCCGTCGCCGATGGCAGCGTCAAGCTGCCGCCGATCGAGCGCCACGCGCTCGAATCCGCAGCAACAGCGCATGCGCGGCTGGAGTCACGCGCCACCAGCGGCGCGCTCGTCCTGATCGCCTGAGGAGACCCGAATGATCCACGGCATGAACCACTTCACCATCACCGCCGAAGACCGCGACAAGACGCTCGACTTCTACTGCGGCCTGCTCGGCCTGGTCGAAGGCCACCGCCCCGACCTCGGCTTCCCCGGCGCGTGGCTCTACCCGCCCGGCGGCGAGCAGGCGGTGCTGCACATTTACTGGGACCGGCCGATGCCGAGCCAACGCACGGGCGTCATCGACCACATGGCGTTCACGTCGAGCGACCTGAAAGCGGTGAAGGCGCGCTTCGACGCGCGCGGCATGAAGTACGACTTGCGTCAACAAGCCGGCGCCGGTACCTGGCAACTCTTCTCGCTCGATCCGAACGGGGCCAAGGTCGAGCTCGACTTCGATGCGAGGGAGACGCCGTAGCGGTCACACCCCGCGCAGGGCCTCGAAGCGCTGCTCCATTTCGCGCCGCACCGACTTGCGCACTTCGGCCGCGGCATGGCGGCGGCGCTCGTCGGGTGTGAACGGGCGCAGCGCCGGCACCGGCGCGGGCTTGCGCGCGTCGTCCACCGCCACCATCGTGAAAAAGCAGCTGTTGACATGCCGAGCCGCCTGGGTGCGGATGTCCTCGGCAATGACCTTGATGCCGACTTCCATCGACGAGGTGCGGTGTGGTTGATCGAGGCCAGGAAAGTGACCAGCTCGCCGACATGAATCGGCTGGCGGAACATCACCTGGTCCACCGACAGCGTCACCACGTAGCGCCCGGCGTAACGGCTGGCACAGGCATAGGCCACCTGGTCGAGCAACTTCAGGATGGTGCCGCCGTGCACGTTGCCGGCGAAGTTCGCGGTGTCGGGCGTCATCAGCACCGTCATCGTCAGCTGGTGGGCGGGCAGGTCCATGCTCACTCCCTGAAAATCATGCAGACCGGACTGCCGCAGGCGAGCACCGGCCCGGCGGGCGCGAGGCGGCCGTCACGCGCGGCGACGTCGAAGGCGACGACGCTGTCGCTGTCTTCGTTCAGCGCATACAACCATCGCTGCGACGGGTGCAGCGCGAAACAGCGCGGCGTGCGGCCCGACGTCGGGCAGTTCTGAAGGTGCGCGAGCCGGCCGCTCGGCGCGTCGATCGCGAACACCTCGATGCTGTCGCAGCCGCGGTTGCTGGCGTAGAGCGCGCGGCCGTCGGCGCTGACGGCGATCCCGGCAGCGCGGCTGTTGCCGGTGAAGCTCTCGGGCAGCAGCGGCAGCCATTGCAGCGGTGCGAGCGCACCGATGGCGGTGTCGAAGGCGTAGGCGGTGACGCTGGAGTCAAGTTCGTTGACGGCGTAGACGAAGCGCCCGCCTGGATGGCAGGCGACACGGCGCGGCCCGGCGCCTTCGCGGCAGACGGTGATGCCCTCGCCGCGCGCGTTGCGCTCGCGGGTGGTGCGTGAGCCGATGTAGGCGAGCACGCTCAAGCTGCGGCCGGCGCGACCGACGCGCCTTCGATGCCGTGCCGCGCCAGCGCTTGCGCGACGAAGCCGCTGGCCTTCATCTCCTCGACGAAGCGCGCGAGGTGCTGGCGCGCCGGCTCGCCGCGGCCTTTCGGCAGGCCCATCGCCTGCTGGATCACCATGAAGCGGCCGGGCAGCAGGCGCTGGCCGGGGAAGCGCTTGGCATCCGCTTCGAGCTGCTGCTTGACGCCGGCGGCGACGTCGCAGCCTCGTTCGACGAACACATCCACCACCTTCGGCGAGGTCGGCGCGCGCACGATCGTCGCGTGCTTCAACTCGCGCGTCAGGTGCAGGTCGTAGGCGCTTCCGGCGCCGACGACGACGCGCGTGCCGGCCGCATCGACCGCGTCGTTGCTGCGCAGCGGCGAATCGCCGCGCACCAGGTAGCAGCCTTCGATCAGTACGTAGGCCGCGGTGAAGCCGATGCCGGCGCCGCGCAGCGGATCGATCGCGAAGAAACCGATGTCGGCTTGCTCGTTCGTCACCGCCTCCACCGACGCCGCGGCGGTCTTGAAGACGACGAGTTCCAACGCCACGCCCAGGCGCTCGGCGAAAGCGCGTGCCAGATCGATCGAGACGCCGAAGGCAGCGCCGCCGGCGTCGGTGCCGGCGAGGATCGGGTTGCCGAGGTTGATCGACGCGCGCAGCGTGCCGTTCGGTGCGAAGGCTTCCTTCAGATGCATGGGTTCAGGCTTTCATCGACAACAGGCCGCGAATCTTGCCGATGTTGCGCAGTGTGCTCGAAAGGTGCTCGCGCATCGACGCCGCGGCCTCGTCGTTGCGCTGCTGCTCCAGCAGCGCCAGCAAATGCAGGTGCTGCTTCGCATGCTCCTTGTGGCGCTTGCGGTCCTGCATCGAGCGGTACGACAGCAGCCGCCGCACGCGGTTGACACGACGGATGGTGTCGATGAAGAAGGCGTTGCCGCTGCCCTCGACCAGCGCCTCGTGGAAGCGCACGCCGCGCTCGTGCAGTTGCAGTGCGGTGTCGGTCTCGATGCCGCCGGCCAGCAGATGCCGCTCGACCGCGCGCAAGCGCTCGATCACCGCCGGCGCGAGGCGCCAGCCCGGCTCCAGCAGCGCCGCCGGCTCCAGCGCGAGGCGCATGCGGTAGCTCTGCAGCAGGCTGTCGGGCGTGGTCAGCATCGGTGAAAAGGCCCAGCCGTAGCCCGGCTTCTTCTCGGCCCAGCCTTCGCCGGCGATGCGCGCCAGCACGGCGTCGATCTCGCCCTGCGCCGCGCCGTAGGTCTTGCGCAGCAGCGTCTCGGTGAACTCGTCGGGCAGCGCGCCGCGCAGGCGGTCGTCGGCGATGCGGAAGTACAGCGGATCGGTCGCGTCTTCGGGGCGCAGCCCGAGCGCATCGAGCGCGCGGTGCGGCGGGCCCGCGACGCGCTGCGCGATGAAGTAGCCGCGGTTCGGCTCGCGCTGCACCAGGCCCTTGGCGTGCAGCACTTCGAGCGCCTGGTTGATCGGCGAGCGCGAGACGCGCAGGCGGTCGGCGAGCTTCTGCGCCGGCAGGTGGCTGCCGACCGGCCAGTCCTCGGCCTGGATCAACTCGACGATGCGCGCGGGGATCGAAGCGTCGAGGGTCATGTTGCGTTTTGCCCCAACGTGCGCCGCAGGATCGTCGGGATCACGCCACCTGCGCGCAGCACATCGACTTCGAACTGCGTCTCGACGGCGGCCACAGCGGGCACGTCTTCGACGCTGCCGTCGCCGCGCAGCACGCGCACCGGCACCGCGATGCGCGGCGCGAGCTTGGTTGCGGGCGCATCGATCTCGATGCGGTCGCCCGGCGCGGGTCTCAACGCGGACGACAAGCGCAGCGGCAGCACGCCCATGCCGACCAGGTTCGAGCGGTGGATGCGCTCGAAACTCAGCGCCAGCACGGCGCGGATGCCGAGCAGGCGCTGGCCCTTGGCCGCCCAGTCGCGCGACGAGCCGGTGCCGTAGCGCTCGCCGGCAACGAGCACGACGGCCTCGCTCGCTTCCCGGTAGCGCCGTGCGGCCTCCCAGATCGGCAGCAGCTCGCTGCTCGGCACGTGCAGCGTGTGCGCCACCGGCGCTTTCGGCGCGAGCAGGTTGACCAGGCTCTTGCTGTGGAAGGCCGCGCGCAGCATCACCTGCCAGTTGCCGCGGCGCGAGGCGAAGACGTTGAGGTCGTCGCGGTCGTCGCCGCGCTCGACCAGGAAATCGGCGACGAGGCTGTCGCGCGGGATCGCGCTGGCGGGCGAGATGTGGTCGGTGGTGATGTCGTCGCCCACCACCAGCAGCGGCTGCGCGACGTAGTGCCCGAGTTGGGAGCCTTCAGCAGTGGACGCGAACGGCGGCCGGCGCAGGATGGTCGAGCGCTCGTCCCAGGGGTAGCGCGCGCCGCTCGGGCTCGGCAGCGCGTGCCACGCCGGGTTGGCGGATGCGCGCGCGAAGTCGCGGCGGAAGTCGGCGGCGTCGAGGCCACGCGCGAGCGCCGCGTCGATCGCGGCATCGCTCGGCCACAAGTCGGCGAGCATGACGCGCCGGCCGTCGGGGCGCGTCTGCACCGGCTCTTCGCGCAGGTTGCGCGCGGCGTCGCCGGCGAGCGCGAAGGCGATGACGAGCGGCGGCGACATCAGAAAGCCGAGGTCGAGGTCCGGGTGCACGCGGCCGGCGAAATTGCGGTTGCCCGAGAGCACGGCCACCGGATGCACCTGCCCGGCCTGCATCGCGTCGCGGATCACCGGCGGCAGCGGGCCCGAGTTGCCGATGCAGGTGGTGCAGCCGTGGCCGACGATCTGAAAGCCCATCGCGGCGAGATCGTCGGCGAGGCCGGCGCGTTCGAGGTAAGAGGCCGCGGCCGGCGAGCCGGGCGCGAGCGAGGTCTTGACCCAGGACGGTACCGCGAGGCCCAACGCGCGGGCCTTGCGCGCGACGAGGCCGGCGGCGACCAAGAGCCGCGGCTCCGAGGTGTTGGTGCAGCTCGTGATCGCGGCAATCGCGATGGCGTGCTTGGGCAGTTCGGCATGAGGCGCCTTCGGCGCGAAGCCGATGCGCTCCAGCGCCGCCGCGGTTTCGTGAAAGCCCAGCAGGTCCTGCGGCCGACGCGGGCCGGCGACATGCATGCCGATGCCGGACAAGTCGATCTCGACCGTGCGCGTGAAGCGAGGCGTGGCGCCCGGATCGAACCACAAGCCCATCGCCTTCGTCGCTGCCTCGACCAATGCGACCTGCGCCGCATCGCGTCCGGTGCCGCGCAAGTACGCGAGCGTCTCCCCGTCCACCGCGAAGAAGCCGGTGCTCGCACCGTACTCCGGCGCCATGTTGGCGACGACGCAGCGGTCGCCAGCCGTCAGCGTGGACACGCCCGGACCGAAGAACTCGACGAACTCGCCGGCCACGCCGATCGCGCGCAGGCGCTGCGTCACCACCAGTGCGAGGTCGCTCGCGAGCACGCCCGCGGGCAGCCGGCCGACCAGGCGCACGCCCACCACGTCCGGAATGCGCAGCACGGTCGGCATGCCGAACATCACCGTCTGCGCTTCGAGCCCGCCGATGCCCCAGCCGAGCACGCCCAGGCCATTGACCATCGGCGTGTGGCTGTCGGTGCCGAGCATCACGTCGGGCACGGCGCGGTCGCCCTCGACCGACACCACCGTTGCGAGCTGCTCGATGTTGATGGTGTGCATGATCCCCGTGCCCGGCGGGTGGATGCGCACGCCCTGCAGCGCCTGCGAGGCCCAGCGCAGGAAGCGGTAGCGCTCGGCGTTGCGGCGCAGCTCGTGCTGCAGGTTGAGCGTCGGCGCATCGGCGCGCGCATAGGCTTCGACGGCGAGCGAGTGATCGACCGACACGTCCACCGGCAGCGTCGGGTTCAGCAACGCCGGGTCGGCGCCGCCTTCGGCCAGCGCATCGCGCATCGCCGCAATGTCCACCAGCGCCGGGGTGCTGGTGGTGTCGTGCATCAGTACGCGGCCGGGCTGGAACGCGATCTCGGCGTCGCTCGTGCCGCGCTCGCCCCACGCCAGCAGAGCCGCCACCGCGGCGTCGCGCTCGGCGCCGTGCTGGTGGCGCAGCACGTTTTCCAGCAGCAGGCGCAGCACGACGGGCAGCGTGCGCAGCGCCGCGCCGAAGCGCGCCGGCAGGCCGATGACGCGCAGGCGCCGGCCGCCGACGTCAATGGCGCGCGTGATCTCAGTGTTTTCCACGATCGTTATTTTGCATTTGTTAAACTTAAAATGCAATCATGCAAACCCTGACGAAACCACCGATGACCCCGCCGCCCCTCAGTGACGCGACCAGCGGCGTCGGCAACCCGCAGCACCTGAACGGCGAGTTGCTGGAGGAAGTGGCGGGCATCTTCATGGTCCACGTGCCGTACCGCGGCGCGGCAGGCCAGATGGTGGACGCCGTGGTACAGGCGATGCGGCAGCCCGATTTGGCCAAGCGCATGACCGACCAGGGCGGCCTGCCGGCGCCGATGTCGCCTACGCAGTTCCGCGACTTCATCAAGACCGAGTCTGTGCAGTACGCTCGCCTCGTCGAGTTCGCCAAGATCACCCCCGATAACTAGGACCCCCCGATGCGCGTGCGGCGCCTCCCCCCAAGGGGGCGCCGCCACCGGACCGGCAAAGCCGGATCCGCGGCGGCCACCCCGGCCAAGCTCAGAACCCGCTCAACCAGGAGACTTGCTCATACTGCTCAACCGTCGTACCACCCTCGTCGCCGCGGCGCTCGCGACGATCGAGAAGCTCGAGCGCGAGCCCGTGCACGAGCACGTCTTCCGGCTCGGCGAGCGGGCGCGCACCGGGCTGCAGGCGATGTACGACCGGATCGGCGTGCCGGCAGTCGTCTCCGGGTTCGGGTCCGTCTTCGTGACGTACTTCCTCGAAGGCCCGGTCGTCAGCTACGACGACCTGCTCCGCAACGACGTCGACCTCTTCATCGGGTACCGGCGCGAGCTGATGAAAGACGGC
>CADEEN010000207.1 GCA_902826345.1 uncultured Burkholderiales bacterium
TGCACGACGCGGGGGTGTTCGACCTGCTGATCGAGGCGATCCGCGGCCGCGGCTACGTGCTGCACACGCAGAACTGAATCGGTCCAGCGCTGCCGCGGCGGACCGCTCTCGTACGCTGCGCGTCAGAAGAACTTGTAGTTCGCCGACACCTGGAAGAACCTCCCCCGCGGGTTGTAGATCCAAGGAAAACCCAGGCTGCCGTTCTGGTTCAACGTGCCGCGCTGCGAGAACGGCACATCGTTGTCGAGCAGGTTCTTGATGCTGCCCGCCAGCGTCAGGTTCTTCATGCCGCTGTACTGCACGCCCAGGTCGACCTCCTCGTGCGTGCCGATGCGCCGTGCGCTGCGGTAGGCGGCGGAGCTCGCGTCCTGTTCGGTGTCGCGCATGCCGGCGGTGGTGCGCACGGCCAGCGTCGTCGCCCAGTTCGTCGCATCGAGATTGAAGCTCAGCGTGTTGCGCCAACGCGGCGTCAGGAACGTGCCGACGTACTCGAGCAGAGGGTCGCCGACATCGGTGCGCGTCTTCACCGAGTGGTACCAAGTGGCGTTGTTGCGCAGCGAGAGCCGGCCCCAAGGCGTGTCGGCCAGGCGCGCGCGCACGTCGACATCGACGCCGCTGCTTTCGCTGCCGGCGATGTTCTGGTTGTTGGTGAAGACCTGCCACTCGCCGCTCGGCCGGCGGTTGAACAGGCCCTGCTGCACCGCCGATTCCACCGTCGGCTGGTTGACCTCGTTCTTCTTTCTGATGCTCCAGAAGTCCATCGCCACGGCCAGCTCGGGCACCGGCTCGAAGACGAAACCGAGGTTGCGCGTCTGGCCGGTTTCCGGCTTCAGGTTCGGGTTCGAGCCGGTGACATTGCGGTAAGGGAAAGCGTCGCAGTCGGCATCCGGAACGCCGAACGCCGGGCACAGGATGTCGGTGTCCGAGGTGGATTCGGCGCCCTCTTCCTGGCCGCTGAACAACTGCTTGAGCGACGGTGCGAGAAAACTTTCGGCGTACGACGCGCGCACGGCGAAGCTGTTCACCGGCCGGTACTTGATCGCCACCTTCGGGCTCGTCTTGCTGGCCTTGGCGCCATTCACACGCACCGTGCCGCTGCTGCCCGACGCGCCCGAGTACTGGTCGTGGCGCACGGCGACCTGCGCTTCGAGGGTCTTCAGCAGCGGAATCGCCAGCTCGCCGAAGACCGCCTTCAGGTCGCGCTTGGCATCGACCGCCGCCTGCGCGATGCTGCCGAAGACGTTGCCGGCCTGCTGGTCGGCGTCCGGCGTGTCGCGCAGGCTCTCCTTGTTGAACTGCACGCCGATGGCGTAGCCCAGGCTGCCGCCGGACAACTCCATCAGCGAGCCCGCAACCTTGGCGTTGACGAACTTGACCACCGACTTGCCGTTGCGGTTGGGTGTCAGGCGCAGCGCATCGACGGCGTCGGTCGGGTTGCTGGTGCTCGTCGGGTCGATCGTGCCGTTGGCGATGGCCGCGCCGAACAAGGTGTTGTCGATGTAGTTGCTGTCCTGGTTGTCGACCTTGCTGATGCCCTGGCCGACGGCCACGTCCCAGTCGAGGCCGGCCAGCGTGCCTTCGAGGCCGAAGGTCGTCGACAGCAGGCTCGCCTTGCGCCGCGTCGTGCGCGGGCCGGGCTGCATGAAGCGGCCGTTGACCGAGCGTCCGAGCGCGTCGACGAACTGGCCCGGCGCCGGCTGCGACTGGAACAGGTCATCGGCCTCGGAGTACACGAGCTCGCCGAAGGCGCGCGTGTTGCCGAGCTTGACGTTGCCGATCAGCATCGAGCTCCAGCGGTCGGCGCCGTTGTTCAGCGTGAGGATCGTCCTGTTGAAGTCGAAGCGGCAGGTCGTGCCGCGCAAGTCTTCCGGCGGGCACGGCACGATCTGGCCGACCACCGCGGTGCCGGCGTCGTTCAGGATGTTGCCGTTGGGGTGGAAGCCGCTGCGGCCGTCGGTCACGCCGTCGAAGCGCCGCCAGTCGGCGGAGCGGCTGATGTCGCGGTCGGACTTCTTGATCGCATCGCGCTTGAAGACATCGAGCGCGGCCAGCACGTTGAAGCCCGACTTGTCGTAGTCGCCGAAGCCGGCGACGATGCCGCCGCTCTTCTCTTCGCCGTCGCTGCGGCTGGTGATGCCGTAACCGGCGCGCGCCTCGACGCCGCTGTAGTTCTTGCGCGTGATGAAGTTGATGACGCCGGCCACCGCGTCGGAGCCGTAGATCGCCGAGCCGCCGTCCTTCAGGATCTCGACGCGTTCGAGCGCGCTGATCGGGATGTTGTTCACGTCCACCGCCGCGCCGGCGCCGCTGTTGTCGGTCAGCGCATTGACCGGCAGGCGGCGGCCGTTGAGCAGCACCAGCAGGTTGCGTTCGGACAGGCCGCGGATCTGCAGGTTGCTCGCGCCCGAACCGGTCGGCGAGTTGGCCGTCAGCTCGCCCTGGTCGTCGATGTCGAGCGCAGCGATGCTCTTCACCAGCTCGGCCACCGACGTGGCGCCGGTGCGCGCGATGTCCTTGCGCGTGTAGACCTCCACCGGCGCCGGCCCTTCGGCATCGAGCCGCTTGATCGACGAGCCGGTGATCTCGATGCGTTGCGTCTCTTGCGCTGCGGCGGGCAACGTCAGGCCGGCGGCGACGAGCGCAGCGGCCGCGCCGATGCGGGATGTTCTGATCATGATGACCTCGGTGAAATGGTTGTGCGCACGACTCTAGGAACACGCATGACAACGCGCTGCAACGGCACAACGCGGGCTTGCGACGCGGCGGCACGGCGTTGGCCTGTTCATCGCCGCAGCGACACAGACCACAGAGCAGCGACCTCTGCGACGCAGCGCGATGGGGAGCGCACCCTCTCGGTTTCCCTGTGCTGTCGCGCTGCGTGTACAGATGTGTACGCCGCACCGGCACGCACAATGCGCGCCGTGAACGACAAGCCGCCGATCGTCTTCTCCCATGCCAACGGCTTTCCGGCCGGCACCTACCGCCTGCTCTTCGAGGCCTGGCTCGCCGCCGGCCACGCGGTGCATGCGATCGACCGCTTCGGCCACGACACGCAGCACCCGGTGACGAGCAACTGGCCGCACCTGCGCAACCAGCTCGTCGCCTTCATCGAGGCCGAGGTGCGCGCCCCGGCGCTGCTGGTCGGGCATTCGCTGGGCGGCATCCTCTCCGTCATCGTCGCCGCCGAGCGGCCCGATCTGGTGTGCGGCCTGATCCTGCTCGACGCGCCGGTGATCGCCGGCTGGCGTGCGCGTGGGCTGCACCTGGCCAAGGCCAGCGGCCTGGTGCGCCGCCTGACGCCCGGCCGCATCGCGCGCCGGCGGCGCGAGCAGTGGCCGACGCGTGAGGCGGTCGGCGAGCACTTTGCGCGCAAGGCCGCCTTCGCGCGCTGGGACCCGCGCGTGCTGGCCGACTATGTCGCCTCGGGCTTCGTGCAGCGCGGCGGGCAGTGGACGCTGGCCTTCGATCGCGACGTCGAGGCGAGCATCTACGAAACCCTGCCGCATCACGTCGGGCCGCTGCTGGCGCGGCGTCCGCTGCGCTGCCAGCTAGCCTTCATCGGCGGACGGCAGTCGCTGGAGTTGCAGCAGGCCGGCCTGACGCCGACGCGCCGGCTGGCCGGCCCTCTCTTCGAATGGACCGACGGCACGCATTTGTTCCCGATGGAGCACCCGGACGACGCGGCGGCGCGCGTGCTGCGTCTGGCCGATCGGCTGCGCGCCTGAGCATTGGCTCGCGCGCGGCGCCGCAATGGCCCTTGTGGCGGCGCGGCGTCGGCGCTACACCCGCGGCGTGAGCGATGGCCTGACTGCACTGCATTCCTGGCGCGATGGCGCTGGCGCATCGCCGGCGGCGTCGCCGACGCTGCACCGCGCGCTGGTGCACTGCACCGACCCGGGCGCCGCCGACGCCTGGTGCGACGCGCTGCGCGCCGAAGGCATCGTCATCGACAGCCAGCGCAGCGACACGCCGCCGCACGCCCGGCTGCTCTATTGCACGCCGCGCGTGGCCGAGCACCTCGGCCTGCTGCGCGAATGGCGCGTGCGCGACGCGCTGCTGCCGCTCGTCGTCGTCTGCCCGGCCTTGCGCGAACTCGATCAGGTGCTGGCGCTGGAGGTCGGCGCCGACGATGTGATCGACGCCGCGACCGGCGCGGCCGTGGTGGCGGCGCGGCTGCGCGCGTTGTGGCGGCGCAGCCGCGGCCCGGTCGCCGCCGCGCCGCAGCAGTTGAGCTTCGGCCGCTTGTCGCTGCACCTGCGCGAGCGCGGCGTGCAGCTCGGCGGCGAGCGCATCGAGCTCACCGAGTGCGAGTTCGAAGTGCTGTGGCTGCTGGCGCAGCAAGCCGGCCGCGCCGTGTCTCGCGCCGAGTTGCTGCAGCGTTTGCGCGGCCTTCCCTTCGCGCGTATCGACCGCTCGATCGACTGCCGCATCTACCGCCTGCGCGCCAAGCTCGGCGACGGCGCGGCCGAGCGCATCCGCACCGTGCGCAACTGCGGCTACCTGTTCTCGCCGGCGCGCTGGTGAGGCGCGGCACGCAGCTCGGCAAGGCCAGCGCCGGGCCGCTCCCAAGCGTCGGCCTTGCCCTCCCCTCCCGGGAGTGCTCGCGCAGCGAGCGAGGGGCTGCATAGCACGCGGCCGATGACGGCCACCGAGCGGTCGATCGTCAGCACGTCGAAGGCGCCGAAGCCGATGACCAGGCCGTTGCCGTGCGCCGGCCCGATGCAGCCTGAGGACAGCGAGATCGCCAGCACGCCGGCCTCGCGCATCGCGCGCACGACCTCGCGGTCGGCGACGTCCGGCGGCAGATGGATGCAGGCGTGAAAGCCGGTGTCGATCGGCCCCAGTCGGGCCCAATCGGGCAGGTGGCGCGAGCAGCTCGCGCGCAAAGCGTCGCGGCGTTCGCGGCCGACCTGGCGCAGGGTGCGCAGATGCGTTGCCAGGTGCCCGTCGTCGATGAACCACGCCAGCGCCAGTTGCAGCGCGGTGTTGCTGTGGTCGCCGAGCAGGCCGCGCATGGCGACGAAGACATCGGCCAGGCGCTCCGGCACGACGAGGTAGGCCAGGCGCAGCGCCGGGTACATGATGCCTTCCAGGGTGCCCATCAGCAGCACGCGGTCGCAGTCGCTCAGCGACCACATCGCGCCCGGCGGCTGACGGTCGTAGCTGATCTCGTCGTTGAAGTTGCCCTCGACGATCCAGGCGCCGCTGCGCTCGGACCAGGCCATCAGCTCGGCGCGGCGCGCCGGCGTGGTGCGCACGCCGAGCGGGTACTGCGTGATCGGGTGGTAATAGACGAGCGCGGCATCGTCGGCACGCTGCTGGCCGGCGCGCACGTCGAGGCCCTGCGCGTCGAGCGGCACGCCGAAGACCTGCGCGCGCAGCACCTTGAACAGGGCCACCAGTGCCGTGTGGCCGGGGTCTTCGAGCCAGACCTTGTCGCCGGGTTCGAGCAGCACGCGGGCGATGATCTCGATGCACTGCATCGGGCTGTTCATCACGATCACCTGCTGTGGTGTCACCGGCGTTGCGCGCGCCAGCGACAGGTGACGCGCGATCGCCTCGCGCAGCCGCGGCAGGCCGGCGGCCGGGCCGTAGGTCAGGTGGTCGCGGTAGGGCTCGCCGTGCGCTTTGGAGACCAACCGTCGCCAGACCTCGAGCGGGAACTCGCGCAGCAGCGGTGCGCGCGGGAACAGCGGCTGCTCGGCCAGCATGACGTGCGGCAACTCGAGCAGGCGCGGCTTGCCGAGATAGACCGAGAAGCGGTCGAGCACCTGCTGCGCCGAGCGGCTGAGCGGCCGCGGCGTGGCCGGCAGGTGCACCGGCGCATGCACCGCCGCAGCGCCTTCGGCGACGTAGCTGCCGTCACCGACGCGGCGCTCGATGAAACCTTCGATCTGCAACTGCGCAAAGGCCTCTTCGACCGCACCGCGCGCGTAGCCCCATTCGCGCGCCAGCTGGCGTGCCGACGGCAGCCGCGTGCCCGGCGGCAGCGAGCCGTTGCGGATGGCGTCGATGAGCGTGCAGTAGACGCGCACGCGGCGTGCCACGCGGCGGTTGCCGGTGCCGTCCGGCGCCGCGATCACCACCCCCGAGGCCTGCTTGACCATGCGCGCACGCTCGCTTCAGATTGTTGGTATCAAGGTCGCTCGATTTCAGTCTAGGCCGCTTGGCCGGCGCTGCCATCGGGTTTGCCGACGAGCCGCAGTTTCGAGGGTGCGAATGGCGATCACGGCCGGCGCTCCTGGACCCGGACGTAGCGGCCGTCGAACGCCGTGGTCCAGCTCGCACCCTCGTCGCGCGACGTTTGCCAATGCTGGCGCACGGCGCCGTCGGGCAGCAAGGTCCAGCGGATGCGCTGAGCGAGCGTCACCTCGGGCTTTTTCGGATCGGGTGCGCTCGCCGCCAGCAGCATGCTGCTGCCGTCGAGCCCGCCCGCCAGTTGCAGCCACCCACCCTGGTTGTCGACCCACTGCTGTTGCCATTGGCGTGCTTGCGGATTCCAGCGGTTGAGGCTGGTGCCGGTGAAGCCGCCGCTGCCGCGCCAGCGCTCGATCAGCGCGCAGCCGCCGTCGATGGCTTCGATCGTGTTCTCGCCGGCCTTCTTGCCGTCGGGCGTGAAGACCTGCCAGCGGCCGATCCAGAAATCGAACTGGCGGTGTTCGGCAGCGCTGCAGGGCGCCGAGGTCGGTGGCGATTGCGCCAAGGCATGGCAGACCATCAACGCACCGGCGGCAGCGAGTCTCATCGCGCCGACTCTAGGCAGCTGCGTTCGTCGGCGTGTGCGGATATTGCGCGATCAGCCCATGTAGCGCCGCAGCGCGCGGGCCAGCGCAAAGCGATTGGCGAAACCGCAAAGCAGCGCCACGCGTTCGCGGTCGCGCTCGCCGGCCGCGAGCAGACGCTGCGCCACGCGGGCGCGCTTGCGCAGCAGGTAGGCGTAGGGCGTGATGCCGTGCAGCTCGCGGAAATGGCGCACGAAGTGAAAGCGCGACAGGCAGGCGATGTCCGCCATGTCGCGCAGGGCGATCGGCTCGGCGTGGCAGGTGTCGATGTAGTCGGCGGCCAGGCGCAGCCGGCGCTGCAATTCGCGCTGCGCGCTGCTCGCCTTGTCGCTGCCGGCGCGCGGCTCGTCAGTTGCCAGCAGGTCGCCCAACAGCAGCAGCGCCTGCTGTTCGAGCCAGTCCTCGCTGCGCTCGCCGGCAACGGCGTCGGCGAGCATCGCGCGCAGGCGGCGCGAAACCGCGCTGTCGTGAGTGCGCAGATGCTCGCTGAGTTCGGGCGACGCCGCGTTCGCGGCGGGTGCGTCGAGCGTTTGGTCGAGTGTGCGCCGCCGCTGCGCAGCGAGCTCGCCGGCCAGGCCGGGCAGAAAGAAGATCGAGACCGATGTGACGGGCCGCTGCGCCTTCACCCGGCTGCCGTAGGCGCGGCCTTCGTTCAACACCAGCCAGTGGTCGTCGTCGACGGTGACCTCGCGCTCGCGCAGGAAGTAGCGCTCTGCGCCGCCCCAGGCCGCCTTGATCGACAGCGTCTGCTGGTGCGTGCCGTATTCGAAGTGCGTGCCGCTGCCGCTGACCAGGCAGG
>CADEEN010000208.1 GCA_902826345.1 uncultured Burkholderiales bacterium
TCTTCGCCAGGTGCGCGCGCAGCTTGTCGGTGAAGGTGACCTCGACCTTCTTCTCCGCGAGCTGGCCCTCCAGTTCGAGCAGGAACTTGTCGACCACGCGCAGGATGATCTCCTCATCGAGCGAGCGGAAGTTGATGATCGCGTCGAGCCGGTTGCGGAACTCGGGCGTGAACAGGCGCTTGATGTCGGCCATCTCGTCGCCCTGCTCGCGCTTGGTGGCGAAGCCGATCGTCGCCTTGTTCAGCGTCTCGGCGCCGGCGTTGGTCGTCATGATGATGACGATGTTGCGGAAGTCGGCCTTGCGACCGTTGTTGTCGGTCAGCGTGCCGTGGTCCATGACTTGCAGCAGCACGTTGAAGACATCCGGGTGCGCCTTCTCGATCTCGTCCATCAACAGCACGGCATGCGGCTTTTTCGTCACCGCTTCGGTCAGCAGGCCGCCCTGGTCGAAGCCGACATAACCCGGCGGCGCGCCGATCAGCCGCGAAACCGCGTGGCGCTCCATGTACTCGCTCATGTCGAAGCGGATCAGCTCGATGCCCATGATGAAGGCCAGCTGCTTGGCGACCTCGGTCTTGCCGACGCCCGTCGGGCCGCTAAATAGGAACGAGCCGATCGGCTTTTCCGGTTTGCCCAGGCCGGAGCGCGCCATCTTGATCGCGGCGGACAGGGCGTCGATCGCCGCGTCCTGACCGAAGACCACGCTCTTCAAGTCGCGGTCGAGCGTCTTCAACTTGCTGCGGTCGTCCGACGACACCGAGGCCGGCGGTATGCGCGCGATCTTGGAGACGATCTCTTCGACCTCCAGGCGCGTGATCGTCTTCTTCTGCTTGGCTTTGGGCAGGATGCGCTGCGCGGCGCCGGCTTCGTCGATGACGTCGATCGCCTTGTCCGGCAGGTGGCGGTCGTTGATGTACTTGGCCGACAACTCCGCCGCGGCCTGCAGCGCCGTCAGCGCGTACTTGACCTGGTGGTGCTCCTCGAAGCGCGACTTCAAGCCTTTCAGGATCTCGATCGTCTGCTCGACGCTCGGCTCGCCGATGTCCACCTTCTGGAAGCGCCGCGACAGCGCCGCGTCTTTCTCGAAGATGCCGCGGTACTCGGTGAAGGTGGTCGCGCCGATGCACTTGATCTGCCCCGACGACAGCGCCGGCTTCAATAGATTGCTCGCATCCAGCGTGCCGCCCGAGGCCGCGCCGGCGCCGATCAGCGTGTGGATCTCGTCGATGAAGAGGATCGAGCCCGGCTGGTCCTTCAGCGCCTTCAACACGCCCTTCAAGCGCTGCTCGAAGTCCCCGCGGTACTTGGTGCCGGCCAGCAGCGCACCCATGTCGAGTGAATAGACGGTGGCATCGGCCAGCACCTCGGGCACGTCGGCCTGGGTGATGCGCCAGGCCAGGCCTTCGGCGATGGCGGTCTTGCCGACCCCCGCCTCGCCGACCAGCAGCGGGTTGTTCTTGCGCCGGCGGCACAGCACCTGGATCACGCGCTCGACCTCGTTCTCGCGGCCGATCAGCGGATCGATGCGGCCTTCGCGCGCCAACTGGTTCAGGTTCTGCGTGAACTGGTCGAGCGGCGAGCCCTTGGCGTCGCCGGCTTCTTCCTTTTCGCCCTCGCCGCTGCCGCTGCTCTCGTTGCTCTTCGCCGGCTCCGGCGGATCGCTCTTCTTGATGCCGTGGGCGATGAAGTTCACGACGTCGAGCCGCGTTACGCCTTGCTGGTGCAGGTAGTACACCGCATGCGAATCCTTCTCGCCGAAGATCGCCACCAGCACGTTGGCGCCAGTGACTTCCTTCTTGCCGCTGCCGGTGCTCTGCACATGCATGATCGCGCGCTGGATCACGCGCTGAAAGCCGAGCGTGGGTTGTGTATCGACCTCTTCATCGCCGCCGACGGTGGGCGTGTTCTCCTTGATGAAGTTGACCAGGCTCTTGCGCAGGTCCTCGATGTTGGCTGCGCAAGCGCGAAGCACCTCGGCCGCCGATGGGTTGTCCAGCAGCGCGAGCAGCAGGTGCTCCACGGTGATGAACTCGTGGCGCTGCTGGCGCGCTTCGACAAACGCCATGTGCAGACTGACTTCCAACTCTTGCGCGATCATGCGGCCTCCAATGTGCATTGCAGCGGATGACCCGCACGCTTGGCCGCAGCCTGCACCAGTTCAACTTTGGTTGCTGCGACGTCCTTGCTATAGACCCCGCAAATGCCACGGCCTTCATGGTGAATCTTCAACATGATCTGCGTGGCGGTATCGATGTCGTGCAGGAAATGCTCCTGCAACACCAGCACGACGAACTCCATCGGCGTGTAGTCGTCGTTGAGCATGACAACCTGGTAAAGCTTCGGCGGCTCGACGCGCTGCTCTTGCTTTTCGGCCATGACCACGCCCTCGCCGTCGTCACGCCCCGGCAAAGCGGGATTGACCGGCGGTGGCGGTGGTGCGGGACTGACCATGAACACAATTTTAAGCTGCGGCAACCGGTGTGGCCGAGAGAGCAGATGGCATCCGAGCAGGGGTTCTCAAGCCTGGCGATTCATGGACATCGGATTGACAAACGCTGCGCAGAGTATTGACAATGTGGCCACTGATTGGTAGCCGATCGTTCAGAGGTAGTCATCATGGCATTTGGTCGCGTCAAGTGGTTCAACGACGCCAAGGGTTTCGGCTTCATCGAGCCGGAGGGCGGTGGCGCCGATGTTTTCGCCCATTTTTCAGCCATCCAGATGGAAGGCTTTCGCACCTTGAAGCAAGGCGGCCGCGTTTCGTACGATGTGCTTCAGGGCCCGAAGGGCGACCAGGCGCAGAACATCCAGCCGGTCGAAGAAGTCGTCACTGGCGCCAGCGCCCCGGTCGCGACCTCCGGCTGACGCGACCTCGCGCCGGGTTTGGCGAGTTCGAGCGCGCGGCGTTGCGGTTGATCGACGCGCTGCCGCTGAGGTGATGGTGCGGCGAAGCCGTGGTGTTCATCGTGGCGTTGCCGTTCCAGCGCCGACGGTGCGAGCGGGCCAGGCGCCGCAACTCGGCGTAGGCGTGCTCGTACAGCGCGCGCGCCGCCTCGGGCTCGCGGGCTCGGACGTCCTCGGTCAGCGCGGTGATCGACGCCGGGGTCGCATCGATCGTCGCGGCGGGCCCTAGGAGCAACACACCATGCATGCAAACACCATCACCCTCGTGCGCACGAGCTGGACGAAGGTCGAAGCCGTCGCCCCACGGCGGCCGCGCTGTTCTACGACAGCCTGTTCGCCGCCCAGCCTTCGCCGCGCCTGCTGTTCACGAGCGACCTGCTGCGCGAGGCGTGGACATCGGTGTACGGGATCGTCGCCTCGCCGATCAGGCAGGCGGACAACCGACGTCGCGGCTCTCCGCGTCGCCGAGGCGGCGCCGCGGAGAAATCAGCAGATCAGATCAAGGACACATGCGCCCCAGTGAGATGCACTGGGACGCAGTGATCAGCTCATGTGGTCGATCATCACTTCCCAATCGGCCGGAGAGGCGCATGGATGCTTGATACGCGGTTCCAGGGGGCTGCGGATTGGCCCTGATCATGGCCCCGCCCTGGTTGCCGCCGCTGCGCACTGGGGCAAGACGGCTCAAAGCGCGACCCTCAGCCGTTTGGCGCGTTCCCGGAACGCCCGCTCGCCACCCTCAAGAATCGCGCAGACTGCTGCACGGATCGATGGGTTCTCGAGGCCGCCGCTTTGATACGAGATCTCCGGCAACTGGCCCGGCCGGTGAGGCCCGCACCTAGCGACGATCACCTGGTCCACGTCGGTATTGACCACCAAGTTCGCGTTATGCGTCACGATGATGATCTGACGGCGCTTCTTGGCCTCGCGGAAGACGGGAACCAACTCGTCAAAGACCGATTGCGGATCGAGGTTCTCTTCCGGTTGGTCGATGATCAATGGACGATCGTCGTCGGCATCAATCGCGAGATACAGCAACAGCAGGACGATTCCCCGCGTGCCAGGAGACAGACTCTCGATTTCGACGCCGTCGTACTGCAACCCATAGCCCACCTGGATGTGGTCCGTGCCGTACAGCCATGCAACCACTTTCCGTGCCCACTCGCGCCTGTTGGCTTGTGCGGGCATGTGCTGCAAAAGTTTCTCACCGTGAGCCGCCACGAAGCCGCTCATCGCGTTCGCAACATCGGCCGCCGTGCCCTGTCGCCAGGCAACGCCGAGAGCCACTTCAGCCGCTCGCCCCAGTTCGCCCTTGCCGCGAAACGGCCCGGTCGTCCGCAGGTCGAGCAACGCTTCGCCGCGCTGCGTCCACGCATCCATATCCACAGCGCGGCGAACTGAAAACGATAGCTTCGATACAGCGCCAGGCCCGGTGGTAATGCGCTCCTTCAACGGCGCGTACAGCGCTTCAAGTTCACGTTCTTCTTCGAGGACAGCATCGAAGATGCCCTGATAGGCCTGATTCCGCTGCGCGCGCAGGGACTTCAACGCCTCGTCAGCCTTGCCCGCGCGGTCAATTTCGGCGACGACCTTCGCCAGCGCTGCTTCCGCCTTCGTGATCTTTTCCGACAGCAGGCGGTAGCGGCGTGCGTTCTGTGCATCCACGCCGACCATACGCTGCAGACGGTCGCGTTCGCGCTCCAGGAGCCGCAGCGTCTGCACAGTGAGGTCCGCCGTCTCGGCAACAAGGGGCACGGCTGGATCGGCGTTGGGGTCTTCTAACGGATCAGTTGCCGCCGGCCCTTCCAGCTTCTTGAGTTCCGCTTGCGCGAGCCGCACGCGCTCCTTGAGCAACGCATCGACGTCGCCGGTGAACTGCACGCCGAAGGCGCTCCAGTCGCCCTCGCTCAGTCCGGTGGCTGTTCGTCTCTCCTTGAGGTCTGCGATCCAGTCTGGCACGCGCCGCGTGCGGAAGTCGTGCACATCGCTCACAAGGCCGCTCAAGGCCTGGAGCTTTAACTTCACCGAACTGACCGCGCGCTGCTTTTCTTCGACTGCCGTTGCGATCGCCTCGAAGCGCTTGGCGCGCTCTTCCTGACCTTTCGGAACAAGCAGCTTTCTGTCGGCCTTGTCTTTGTCGAGGGCCTTCTTCTTGTCGTCTCGGTCCTTGATCAGTGCCTTCAAGCCATCCTTGCGCAACTGCTCGGCGGTCATGCCATCCGCAGCTCTCTCCAGGGCTTGCCGTTGACGGTCACGAGAGTCGCGCGCGCTTTCCAGCCTCAGCGACAACAGCGCTGCAAAGTCCTCGGCCCCCATCCGCTCAACCTCGGAGTGCGCGCCAAAAATGACCCGCTGAATCTCGGCAACGAGTGAGTCGTCGAGCCCTTCGGACGAGCAAAGCTGTTCGACAAACTGCTGGGACAGGTACTGCACGTGCGGCGCGTCGAGAAGATCCTCGGCATCCACGGCAGCAACCGCGTTCTCAGTGTCGTCGCCTGCTTCCCAGGTCACCTTCACGTGCGAGTTCGTCAGGAACTCCGCCGCGCGGCGAAGGAACGAGCTCTTGCTCAGCTGCGACGAGACGCCGAAGGCACCCGTTGCGATCAGATCGGCCAGCGCCGTCTTACCCGATCCCCGCGAGCCGATGATTGCCAGCATGCCGGCATTGATCGGTACGCGCGAAGGGCGCATCCACGGTGCGTTGGACGCCTCGACGGAACGCATGCAGTTGCCGGGCAGTGCGCCACGCGGTGCCTCGTCGCCGATGTGCACACGCCGCGCGGGCTCGATGACCACCTGGCGCAGCGTTTCGAACGTCAAGTCGCCATTCAACCAGCAGCGCCGTGCATGATCCGGCAGCCCAACGCGGTCGGCCTCGTGTGCGTCCGAGCCGTGCAAGCAGGGCTTGCAACCGCCCCACTTGGTCTCGAGGTCTTCGACGGTGGCTGCGCCCTTGCCGAGGTAGAAGTCGATCTGCTTTGGGTTGGCGGTGAAAATGATCTTGGCAAAGCCTTCGATGTTCTTGCGCGTCGCCTCCCACTGCCCGCCGTCACCCTGCAACCCGGACGTGCCGTCGCGCCCGCTGCCGGCGACGGCGACGAGGCAGTTGGCCTGAGCCCACTGGCTGTTCTTCCAGGCGTCGCGCAGCGCGTCCAAGCTGACTTTGAACTGGTTCACTCCCTCGCGATACGCAGCGCCGTCGTCTGGCACTTGCGGGTTGTGTACGCGCCCCAGGCACGTCAGGTCGGCGCGATTGCACCTGAAGGGCTCGCCTTGGTACTTGAACTCCAAACCGTCCAGGAAGTGCCGGATCCGCTCCACATGGTCGGCCGCGTCCGGCGAAAACAGCAGATGGATATTGATCGCTGAGCCCTTGTTCGTCTCGATCGACAGCCGAAACTCGACGTTCGCAAAGACCAAGCCCACGTCGGCGAGGCGGCCACTGTTGCGGCGTTTGTTCGTCTCGATGTAGCCGTCGATGCCGCAGTAGTCGGTGATGCCCAGGGCGCGGATCGGCGGATCGCTCTGTTCGACCTTGGTGAGGAAGTCGTGCCAGGGGTCCGCGCCCTTGTATTGATCGTTCAGCGCGGTGCCGGGGGCATGGATGTGCGGATCCCACCGATGCCACGTCGAACCGCGCGGGCTGATTGCTTCAAAGTCTTCGTTGGTCACGGCAGTAGCCTCGCGAACTTGGGGCGCAGTTGCGTAGTCACGTCCGCGCTGAGCTTCCACGCATCGCCGCGCATCCGGCCGATGAAGCGGCGCCACACCGCGTTGAAGGCCTCGATGGCAATCGAGTCGTCGAATCGCACGCCGGCGGGCAACAACGGTTCGATGTCTTCGGTGAGGCTCCGCGTGAGCTTCTTCAGCATGCGTTCTTCGGCCTCGGCGCGGCTGATGGCAATGCCTTCGAGCGACAGGTAGTGGTCGAAACAGGCGATGACTTTGTCGGCGTCGAGTGCAAGCTGTTCGATGCCTTGATGCAGGTCGAACAGGTCGCGGTTCTTGCGCCGCTGCAGCAGCGCGCGCAGCTTGGTGCCGAAGATTTCTTCGGGCTCGAACGAGAGCAGCTCGGCTTGCCCGCTGTACCAGTCGTTCCGAACCTGGAACGGGTACCGCCGCAACCCGAGCAGTCCCTGGTGCTCGCGCGTGTTGATCTCGACCTTGAGCTTCAAGGTCGCGGCAGGCTCGGCTTCGGGCGCAAAGCGGAACACAAGGTGCATCGAGTGCCCTGCCTGCTCGCGGTTGCACTTGCCCAGCCAGGCAAGCGCTTCGCGGATCGCATCCACCGTCGGGCCGATCGGCTCGGCCTGCGTCTGAACGAGGTCGATGTCTTCCGAGTAGCGCAGCGGTTGCTTGAAGAGCAGCTTGTGGATTGCGGTGCCGCCGCGGAAGGCCACTTTGCCCGCCAGTGCCGGCGAGCTGAAGAGGTCGCACAGCGCGCGGCAGATGATCAGGTCCTGCTCCACCTGCGATGCGTTGGGCCAAGGCGCGGTGGCGCGCCAGGCCTGGATGTGCGCCTGGGGGATCAAGCGTCCACCTCGATCGTCTCGTTCAACTCGAGCTTCCACGTCGGCTCGCGCCGCGCGGCCTCGGCCAGTGCCGGGATCAACGGCTTGAAGCCGGGGTCGAGCGGTGCGAAGTGCCTCGCCGATTCGGCAAACGCGTG
>CADEEN010000209.1 GCA_902826345.1 uncultured Burkholderiales bacterium
CGTCGATCTACAGCAAGCAGTGGCAAAGCTGCAAAGTTTGAGCGCGGCGTGAACTTGCCGCACGCCGCCGGTTCCAAGCGGGTCCGCGCGGGCTGCACCGGATGGCAACGCAGCCGCCGCGCTCCGATAATTTCCACGTGCCTGCAGCGTTGCAGGTGAATCTTCGGCAGCACCTCATGCACCTCATGCACCTCATGCACCGCCCTCTCCGCGTCTCGTTGCCGGCCCTGCTGGCGTTGCTCGGCATGGCCGGCTGTGCGACGACGGGCACCACGCCGGCCGGCGCCGCGGCTGCCGCTGCCAGCGCGCCCGTCGCGCCGTTGCGGCCGCTGCCTGCCGCGGCGGCCGCCTCCGCAGCGGCGTCGGCTGCTGCTGCCGTTGTCACTGCGCCGCCGGCGCCGGGCCAGCCGCCGGCCTTCGCCAACGTCGTCAAAGACGCGAAGGAATCGAAGGGCCTGATCGCGCTCTGGCAGAAGGAAGAAAAAGTCTGGCTCGAACTCAAGCCGGAAGACTTCAACAAGCCGTTCTTCCTCTCGCCGAAGATTTCGCAGGGCATCGGCGAGGCGGGAATCTACGGCGGCACGATGATCGGCCGCTGGGGCCGCGCCGGGCGCGCGCAATTGGTCGAGTTCCGCCGCATCAACAACCTGGTGCAACTGGTCGCCGTCAACACCGACTACGCCGGCGGCGACGCCAGGTCGCCGAGCGGCCGTGCCGTGGCCGCCGGCTTTTCCAACAGCCTGCTCGGCACCGCACAGGTGGCCAGCCAGCCGCACCCGGAGCGCAAGGCGGTGCTGGTTGAAGCCTCGTCGTTCTTCCTCGGCGACATGCTCGGCCTGGGCATGGCCTTGCAGCGCACCTACCGCCAGGGCTACTCGCTCGAGCCGCGCAACACCTACTTTGCGTCGGTGCGCGCGCTGCCGGAGCAGGTGGTGTTCAACGTCAACGCGCATTTCTACAGCAGCAGCATCGCCGTGCCGCAACCCGGCTCGCCGCCCGGCGCGCCGGTGCCGACGACGCCGGCCACGCTGCCCGATGCGCGCAGCCTGACACTCGGCCTGTACTACGCGCTGGCCAAGCTGCCCGACGCGCCGATGGCGCCGCGGCTGGCCGATGCGCGCGTCGGCTACTTCACGACCAGCGTCAGCGACTTCGCCGACGACCTGCTGCGCACGCCGCGCAAGGCCTTCGTCAACCGCTGGCGCCTGGAGAAGAAGGACCCGGCCGCTGCGCTGTCGGAGCCGGTCAAGCCGATCACGTTCTGGATCGATCGCACGGTGCCGTTGAAGTACCGCGACGCGGTCAGCGCCGGCATCCTCGAGTGGAACAAGGCCTTCGAGAAGATCGGCTTCAAGGACGCGATCGTCGCCAAGGTGCAGCCCGACGACGCCGACTTCGACACGCTCGATGTCGGCGTGGCGTCGGTGCGCTGGATGACCAACGCGCAGATCAGCTTCGGCGCCATCGGCCCGAGCCAGGTCGATCCGCGCAGCGGCGAGATCATCGACGCCGACATCGGCGTCGAGAGCGTCGACCTGCGCAACGTGCGCTCGGTGCGCTCGCGCGTGCTGATCGGCAGTCCCGCGCTCGACTGGGCGCGCAGCATGCAACTGCCCGACGCCGTGCGCGAGCTCGGCGGCGCGGCCGCAGGGGATCCGCATGCCGGCCATGCGCACGGGGCCGGCGAAAGCTGCGAGGTGGCCGCGTCCGGCGGCGAGCAGCTCGCCTTCGGGCTCGACGCGCTGATCGCACGCGGCGAGGTCGACCCGGACAGCCCCGAAGCGCAGCAGTTCGTCATCGGCTACCTGAAGTTCGTCACCATGCACGAGGTCGGCCACACGCTGGGCCTGCGCCACAACTTCCGCTCGTCGCGCATCTACTCCGACCGCCAGCTCTCCGACCGTGATTTCACCGAAGCCAACGGCCTGGCCGGCTCGGTGATGGAGTACACGCCGTTCAACATGGCGCGGCCGGGCGAGATCGGCGGCGCGCCGTTCCAGAGCGTGCTCGGCCCGTACGACTACTGGGCCATCGAGTACGCCTACAAGCCGTTCGCGGCGGCCGACGAAAAGGCGGAGTTGCAGCGCATCGCCGCGCGCAGCGCCGAGCCGCAACTGGCCTACGGCACCGATGAAGACAACTTCCTCGGCATCGACCCCGAGTCGCTGCAACTCGATCTCGGCGACGACCCGATGGCCTTTGCGAAGAAGCGGCTCGAGATCGCGCGCGACCTGCTCGCGCGCCAAGAGCGGCGCGCACTGCGGCCGGAAGAGGACTACTCGGTGCTGCGCCGCTCGGTCAACTTTGCGGTGCGTGATGCCGGCCGAGCCGCCGGCATCCTGGCGCGACAGATCGGCGGCGTGCGCACCTTGCGTGACCACCCGGGCAGCGGCCGCGACCCGCTGCTGCCGGTGCCTTCGGCCGTGCAACGCGAGGCGCTCGACGTGCTCGCGCGCGGCGTGCTCGCCGCCGACGCCTTCGTCCTCTCGCCGGCGTTGCAGCGCAAGCTCGCGCCCGACTACGCCGACCGCACGGCCGCGGTGTTCGATGCTGCCGACCCCGGCGCCACCGACTACTCGATCGCCGGCGTCGTGCTCGGCATGCAGCGCGCGCTGCTGGCGCAACTGATGAGCGACGGCGTGTCCACACGCCTGCTCGACAGCGAAGGCAAGTTCGAAGCGCGCAGCGGCATCGGCGGCGCTTTCCACTTGTCCGAACTCTACTCACGCCTGACGCGCGAGGTCTGGAGCGAGCTCGGCAAGAGCGGCGACATCGGCGCCACGCGACGCGAGTTGCAGCGCGAGCATGTCAACCGGGTGTCGGCGATGCTGCTTCGTCCGACGGCAACCAGCCGCGCCGACGCGCGCAGCCTGCTGCGCGTCGAGGCGCAGGGCCTGCTGGCGCGCATCAGTGCGGCGAGCAAGCGTGCCGGCTTGTCGGCCGAGGCGCGGGCGCATCTGGCCGACAGCGCCGACTCGCTGTCGCAGGCGTTGCAAGCCCGGTTGCTGCGCGCCGGGGCTTAGCGGCGGTCGCCGGGGCGGCGAGGTCGCCGCTCGATCCCGTTTTTCCGTGGCCCGTCGCAGCGGGCGGGAGGCCTGCGCGCCGCAGTGGGGCCGCGGCGTTATCGTCTGCGCATGTCAGCCGCCACCGCCGCCTCGCAATCGCCGTTCTGGCGTCGCTTCGTCGCCGAGTTGACGCTGCGCCGCGTCGCCTGGGCGGTGGGCATGGCACTGGTCGCGGCGCTGCTGCTGTCGCCGATCTTCAAGCCGTCGATGTGGGTCGTGTTCGGCCGCACCTTGTTCGTCGCCGTCGTCGTGCTGATGGCCTACACGGCGGCTGGCCTGTGGCAACGCGGGCCGTTGCCGCGCTGGGGCCTGCAGGTGCTCGCCGTGGTGCTGGCCGCGCCGCTGGCCACGCTGTTCATGTACGCGGTGTCGGTGGGCGGCGACCTGTCGATCATGTTCGGCTACGAGCGCGTCAGCGGCATGCTGCTGATCGGCGGTTGCGCCATCGCCCTCGGCCTGGTGACGGGGCTGGGCTCGATGGTGCGCGAGCGCGAGGCCCAGGCCAGCGCGCAGGCGCTGCAGTTCGCGCTCGAGCGCGAGACGCTCGAGCGCCAGGCGGCCGATGCCAAGCTCGCGGTGTTGCAGTCGCAGATCGAGCCGCACTTTCTCTTCAACACGCTGGCCAACGTGCAGACGCTGGTCGAGAGCGGCTCGCCGCGCGCGGCAACGGTGCTGCACAACCTGATCGCCTACCTGCGCGCCGCGATGCCGCAACTGCACGAGGGCGCGCCGACGCTGCAGCGCGAAGTGACCTTGGTGCGAGCCTACCTCGAGCTGATGCAGATGCGCATGCCGGACCGGCTGCGCCACACCTTGGCGATCGATCCCGAGTTGCAGACGATGCGCCTGCCGCCGTTGACGCTGCTGACGCTGGTCGAGAACGCGGTGCGCCACGGCATCGACCCGAGCGAGCACGGCGGGGAGATCGAAGTCGGCGCTGCGCGTGACGCAGCAGCCGGCGTGCGGTTGTGGGTGCGAGACAGCGGTCGCGGTCTCGACGAGACGCAGGCGCCGGGCATCGGCTTGGCGAACTTGCGCGAGCGGCTGAAGGCGGCGTATCGTGACCGGGCGACGTTGACGCTGTCTGCCGTGCAACCGCATGGCGTGCTCGCCGAGATCATGATTGCCGAATGACCACCGCACTGATCGCCGACGACGAACCTTTGCTGCGTGAGCGCCTGGCCGCGCTGTTGGCGCGCACGTGGCCGCAACTGCGCATCGTCGCCGAGGCCCGCAACGGACGCGAAGCGGTGGAGCTGTTCGAGACGCATGCGCCGCAGATCGCGTTCCTCGACGTGCACATGCCGGGCCAGTCCGGCATCGACGCCGCGCGCTCGATGGTCGGGCGCACGCAGATCGTCTTCGTCACCGCATACGAGCAGTACGCCGTCAAGGCCTTCGAGCAGGGCGCGATCGACTACCTCGTCAAGCCGATCGACGAGCAGCGCCTGGCGCAGACGGTGCTGCGACTGCAAGAGCGACTGACGCCCGCAGCCGCGGCCGACGGCGCGGCCACCGAGGCGCTGCTCGAACGCCTGGCCACGGAGTTGCGCAGCCGCGCCCCGGCGGCGAGCCACCTGCAATGGATCAAGGCCTCCGTCGGCAGCACGGTGCGCCTGATCCCGGTGGAACAGGTGATCTTCATGCGCTCCGACGAGAAGTACACGCTGGTGGTCTGGGACGGCGGCGAGGCGCTGATCCGCAAGACCATCCGCGAACTCGCCGACGAGCTGGACCCCGAGCGCTACGCGCAGATCCACCGCTCGGTGATCGTCAACCTGCGGCGCGTGACGCACGTGACGCGCGGCGTCAACGAAACCGCCGACGTGCACCTCGAAGGCCGCCACGAAACGCTGCCGGTGAGCCGCAGCTTCGTGCATCTGTTCCGGCAGATGTGAGCGCGGCAGCACATGGAAACAGCGTGGGTGGTCGCGGGCGTGCTGCTGGTGGTCGCCACCGCGTTGCCGCTGTCCAAGAGCGACCGCTGGTGGATTCGCAGCTTCGACTTTCCGCGCGCGCAGATCGCGCTGGCGATCGTCGCGGTGATCTTCGGGCTGGCGGCGACCGGCCCGCGCGGCGTGCTGGGCCACGGCCTGCTGATCGCGTTGGTCGCCGCCGGGCTCTATCAGACGCGGATGATGTGGCCGTACATGCCGTGGGCGCGGCAACAGGTGCAAGGCAGCCGCCGCAGCGCAGACCCGGCATCGAGCCTGCGCTTGCTCACGGCCAACGTGCTGATGACCAACCGCGAAGCACCGCGGCTGCTGCGCATCGTGCGCGAGGCCGACGCGGACGTCATTCTGGTGGTCGAGACCGACGACTGGTGGCGCAGCCAGCTGGCCGACCTCGGGCGCACGCACCCGTACACCGTGCTGCGGCCGCAAGGCAACACCTACGGCATGCTGCTGTACTCGCGACTCGAACTGATCGATGCGCGCGTCGAGTTTCTGGTGCAGGACGACATACCGTCGATCCACGCCACCGTGCGCCTGCGCTCCGGCGTCCGGGTGGCATTGCATTGCCTGCATCCTCGCCCGCCGTTCCCGACCGAAGACGACAGCTCGACCGAGCGCGATGCCGAGTTGCTGCAGGTGGGCAGGCGCGTCAAGCAGCACGACGCCCCAGTGATCGTGATGGGCGACCTGAACGACGTGGCATGGTCGCGCACCAACAATCTGTTCCAGGACATCAGCGGCTTGCTCGATCCGCGCATCGGGCGCGGTTTCTTCAACACCTTTCACGCGCAAATCCCTGTGCTGCGATTTCCGCTCGACCACTTCTTTCACTCCAACCACTTTAGGTTGATCGCTTTCAAGCGCTTACCGCGGTTCGGCTCGGATCACTTTCCGGTGTTCATTGCGCTGAGCCACGAGCCACAGGCGCCGGCCGAGCAGCCCCGGCTGCAGGCCGATGCGTCGCAGCAGCGAGAGGCCGACGAGAAAATTCGCCAGGCGCGATGAGAAAAGAAGACGGGCCGCCGAAGCAGCCCGCAAGGAGGAGGGTTCCGCTCGATGGGTTGTGCCCACGGAACCGAGAGGTCGGTCATCGATCAGCGCTGCGTCGCAAGCGAAACGTCACAGCGCGAGCGGACTGTAGGTGGCGCATCGGCGGCCCAACAGCGGCGTGCGACGAACTGCAGATAACGCGGCATGAGCTGCGATCAGAGCGGCTCGACGGCTTGCTGCGCGGCTTGCGCCATCAGGCTGTCGGCCACATGCCCGCGCTGCGCCAGCGTGTCGATGCCGGCGAGCATCGAGAAGGTGATCATGGCGGCCATTGCCAGCGAAAACAGGCGGGGTGCGGTGCGGTCGGTGTTCATGGCGTGCTTCCTTTCGTTGCTCGGCTTTTCGATGGCTGAACTCTAGGCAAGCACAGCGCGCATTCACAGCGCCGTACGACGAAGCGCGGCAATGGCGCGATGAAGCGCCGGTGTTGCGGATGGACGGGTTCGGTTGGGTGGACTTGTGGTGGTTCTGTGCGCAAGCAAGGCTTGGGGCCGGCCGCTGCGGGGCTGCGGATTCGACGCCTGCTGCGCGGGTTCGCTGCGGTGCTCGGAATTCGGTCGCACCGTGTCACTCGCTACGCTCGCTTCGCTCGCTGCCCTCGAACAGACACGGTGAGTCAGAGGCGATGCCCGGCTTTGCGCTCTTCACAGCGCGAAGCGGCCCCCGCGATCGAACGCCGAGCGACGATCAGATCGCCTGCGTGCGCAGCGTCAGCCACGCCAGCGCATCGCCCGAGACACGCGGCGCCAAGCGCTCGCGCACCGTCGCGTGATACGCATTCAGCCACGTGATCTCGTCGGCGCGCATCAACGCGCGGTCGATGCAGCGGGTGTCGATCGGGCACAGCGTGAGCGTTTCGAAGTCGAGGAACTCGCCGAACTCGTTCTTCGGCCCTTCGACGTTCATCACCAGGTTCTCGATACGCACGCCCCACTGGCCGTCGCGGTACAGCCCGGGCTCGACCGAGGTGATCATGCCCGGCTCCATCGCCATGTGCGCGTCGGGCACCGCCTTGCTGATGCTCTGCGGCCCCTCGTGCACGTTCAAGAAGTAGCCGACGCCGTGGCCGGTGCCGTGGCCGAACTCCATGGCCTCGGCCCAGAGCGGCGCGCGCGCCAGCGCATCGAGCATCGGCGACAGCGTGCCGCGCGGGAAGCGCGCGCGGGACAGGGCGATCGTGCCTTTCAGCACCAGCGTGTAGTCGCGCTTCATCGCGGCGCTGACGTTGCCGATCGGCCAGACGCGCGTGATGTCGGTCGTGCCGCCGAGGTACTGGCCGCCGGAGTCGATCAACAGCAGGCCGTCGCCGGTGATCTCGGCATGCGAGTCCCGGCTTGCGCGGTAGTGCGGCATCGCGCCGTTGGCGTTGAAGCCGGCGATCACCGGGAACGACAGTCCGACGAAGCCTTTGCGCTTGGCGC
>CADEEN010000210.1 GCA_902826345.1 uncultured Burkholderiales bacterium
GTGCACATCGGCGACTGGCGTTTCGAGCGCCGAGCCGAGGGCTACGCAGCGCGGCTCGGCGACGAGGCGGCGGGCTTCGCCTTCGAGCTGTCGCTCGCGCCGACGCAGCCGCTGCTGCTGCAAGGCGAGCAGGGCTTGAGCCGCAAGGGCCCGCAGCCCGACAACGCCAGCCACTACTACAGCCAGCCGCATCTCGACGTGCGCGGAGCGCTGACGCTCGCCTCACGCGCACGCCTGTCCGTTCGCGGCCGCGCCTGGCTCGACCACGAGTGGAGCGGCTCGCTGATGCCAACGGGCGCCGTCGGCTGGGACTGGATCGGCATCAACCTCGACGACGGCGCCGCGCTCACCGCCTTTCGCCTGCGCGACGCGCGCGGCGTGGCGCTGTGGTCCGGCGGCAGCCACCGCACGCGTGACGGCGCGCTGCGCGTCTTCGCCGACGGCGAAGCGCTGTTCGAGCCGTTGCGGACATGGACCAGCGCCGCCACCCGCGCCACCTACCCGGTGCGCTGGCGCGTGCGCTGCCCGGCCGGCGAGTTCGAGGTGCAGGCGCTGTTCGACGCGCAAGAACTCGACGGCCGCAACAGCACCGGCGCGGTGTACTGGGAGGGCCTGTCGGCGTTGAAGCGTGCGGCCGACGGTGCGCGCGTCGGCTGGGGTTACCTGGAGATGACGGGTTACGCGGCGCCGCTCAGGCTGTAGCGTTCAGCGAACGCCCGAACTGCCCCAAGGCAACTCGGCGTTGCTCGAAAAATCCAAAGCTTCCAGAGCCGTCGGTGTGCGCACGCAGTTGCGCCCCGCATCCTTGGCGGTGTAGAGCGCGCGATCGGCGTCGGCGATCAGCGCGCCGACGGTGTCGTGCGAGATGCCGAGCGTGGCCACGCCGAGGCTGACGGTGGTGCTGATCTGCTGGCCGCGCCACTCGAGCTTGATCGCGGCCACACGCTCGCGGATGCGCTCGGCCACGTCGAGCGCGCCGAGCACGTCGGTGTGCGGCAAAAAGACGATGAACTCCTCGCCGCCGAAGCGGCCGAGGATGTCGGCGTGGCGCAGCGTCTCGCCGGCGGCGCGTGCGATCTCGCGCAGCATCAGGTCACCGGCGAGGTGGCCGTTCAGATCGTTGACGCGCTTGAAGTGGTCGACGTCGAGCATGAGCATCGCCGCGCCCATGTCGTAGCGCCGGCAGCGCGCCCATTCACGGTCGGCCAGCACCAGAAACTGGCGGCGGTTGAAGACGCCGGTCAGTTCGTCGCGCGTGGCCAGCACGGCGAGTTGCACGCGCGCGGCTTCGAGGTCGGCGAGCATGCGCATCAACGGCCAGATCGCAGCGCCGACCAGCGCCGCCGTGCCGAACCCGGCCAGCAGCGCGAGCCACGGACTGAGCGGCGCGGCGGCGAGCCACAACGCGACCTGGCTGCCGACGGCGGCCATCACGCCGGCCGCAGCCGCCACGCCCGAAGTGACACGAGCCGGCCCCTGACGCAGCACCAGGCGACGCAGGCGAAGCCAGCGGCGGGCGGAGCGGGTTTTGAGCGACATGCGGTGTGAATGGCGGCGTCTGGCAAGCATTCGACCACAGGCGCGCACGCCTTCACAGCACGACAGGAGGTTGGCCGCCAGAGCGTGGGGGGCGGCGTTGTCGCGGCGTTACGCCAAGCCCTTGACGGCCCCCGGAAGTGCTCCTAAAGTGATATCACTTTGATTTCCGGGAGGACCGCATGAGAAACAGCACTGCCGAGCGCGAGTTGCGCTCCATCGACGGCTACGCCGCTGCCGCAACGGGCGTGCTGCTGATCGCCGGCGCCGTGCTCACGTTCGTACTCGCGCCGGGCGCGGGCGGCGGCTGGGGCGTGGGCTTTCGTGCGCTGCTGCCGATCGCCGGGGTGTTCATCCTCGTCGGCCTGTACATGCTGCAGCCCAACGAGGCGGCGATCCTGACGCTGTTCGGCAAGTACGCCGGCACCGATCGCACCGAGGGCCTGCGCTGGGCCAATCCGTTCTACGTCAAGCGCAAGATGAGCCTGCGCGCGCGCAACCTGAACGCACCGACGTTGAAGGTCAACGACAAGCGAGGCAACCCGGTGGAGATCAGCGCCGTGGTGGTGTGGCGCGTCGATGACACGGCGCGCGCTGTCTTCGACGTGGACGACTACGAGAATTACGTCAAGGTACAGGCCGAATCGGCGCTGCGCCACCTGGCCACGCAGTTCGCCTACGACGAAGGCGAAGACCTGGCGCCCGGCGAATCCACGCTGCGCTCGGGCGAGGTGGCGATCGCGGCGCTCAAGACCGAGTTGCAGCAGCGCTTCGACGACGCCGGCGTCGTCGTCGAAGACGCCAAGCTGTCGCACCTGGCGTATGCGCCGGAGATCGCGCAGGTGATGCTGCGCCGCCAGCAGGCCGAGGCGATCATCAGCGCGCGCAGCAAGATCGTGCACGGCGCCGTCAGCATGGTCGAGCAGGCGCTGAAGGGCTTGTCCGAACGCGAGATCGTCGTCCTCGATGACGAGCGCAAGGCGGCGATGGTGAGCAACCTGCTGGTCGTGCTGTGCTCGGACAAGGACACGCAGCCGATCGTCAACACCGGGACGCTGTATTCATAGTGGCCAGCCCCGGCAAGAAGAGTTTCCTGCTGCGCATCGACCCCGAGCTGTGGGCCGAGATCGAACGGCTGGCCGCGCAGGAGCTGCGCAGTGCCAACGCGCAGGTGGAGTACTTGCTGCGCGAAGCGTTGATGCGGCGCGGGCGCAAGCTGCCGGGCGATGGCGCCGAGAAGACGCGAAGCACCGCCGACCGCTAGGAGCGACCCTGCCATGCAACGACGCCATCTGATCGCCGCCGGCGCACTGACGCCGGTGATCGCCCGCACGCAGACTGCCCCGACAGACGCCGCGGCCGTGTTGCGCGAACGCCTGCGCCACGAGGGCGTGGGGCTGGCCGCGGCAGTGATCGACCGCGAGGGCGCGCGCTTTGCCGCCGCAGGCCGGCGTACATCATCGCCCGACGGTGCCATCGACAGCGACACGCTGTTCGAGATCGGCTCGATCACCAAGACCTTCACCGCGCTGATGCTGGCCGGCGCCGTGGTGCGTGGCGAGTTGAAGATCGACGATGCCGTGGAATCGGTCTTGCCCGAGGGCTCGAAACTGCGCGACAGCGCCGGCGCGCCGCTGACCTGGTCCGATCTGGCCACCCACCGCTCGGGCCTGCCGCGCCTGCCGGCCAACCTGCGTGACCCCGGCGGCGCCGACCCCTACCACGACTATTCGCGCCGCGACCTGCTGGCCTTCGTCGCGGCGTGGAAGCCCAGTCGCCAACGCGACACGGTGTGGGAGTACTCCAACGTCGGCTACGGCCTGCTCGGCGAGGGCCTGGCCCTGCGCGCGCGCACGTCCTACGCCGCGCTGCTGAACCAGCGCGTGCTGCAACCGCTCGGCCTCACGGCGATGCGACTGGCGCTGCGCGAGCCCCCGGTTGCCGGCCTGATGCCGGGCCACGATGCAGCCGGCCGTTCGGTGCCGCTCTGGCGCTTCGACGCGATCGCCCCCGCCGGCGCGCTGGTCAGCTCGGCGCGATCGCTGGCACGCTACGCGCAAGCAGCGCTCGGCCTGTTCGACCATCCGCTGACGCAAGCCTTCGAGCTCGCTCTCACGCCGCGCCGCGACGGTCCCGGCCCGAGCAACCCGATCGCGCTGGCCTGGTTGGCAGCGCCACTGTTCGAGCGGCGCACGTTCTTTCACGAAGGCGCCACGGCCGGGTACGCGAGTTCGCTCGTCCTCGACCCCGCCCATCAACGTGGCGCGCTCGTCCTGTCGAATGCCCAAGTGCCCGTCACCGACATGGCGTTGCATCTGCTCGACGCGCGCGCGCCGCTGCGTGATGCCGCCGCCGAAAGGCGACAGGCGCAGCGTGCCGGGACCACGGTGGCCGCCGATGCCATGGCGGTGCTGCCGGGGGTCTACGCGCTGAACCCGCAGTTCAAGGTGACGATCCGTCTGCGTGACCGCGAGCTCTTCGCGCAAGCGACCGGGCAAGCCGAGTTCGAACTCTTCGCGCTCGACGCGCGGCGCTGGTTCGCGCGTGTGGCGCCGCTGGAGATGCACTTCGAAGGCGACAGCGGCGAGCCGGCGGCGCTCGTGTTGCACCAGGGCGGGCAAAGGCAACGCTTCGCTCGCGAGTGATTCGCCGCGGCCGATAGACTGGCGGCCGTGGCAGACAAAAAAACCGACGAACGGGTGACCCAGGACCGAAAGAAGGCCGACAGCCCGCGCTCCCTCTCCGGCCTCGGCCCTTTTCTGCGGCCGTACAAGCTGCAGATCGGCCTGGCCGCCCTCTTCCTCTTCATGGCGGCGGCGAGCACGCTGGTGCTGCCCGTGGCGCTCAAGTCGCTGATCGACAGCGGGCTGGTGTCCGCCGACCCGGCCGCACGTGTGATGGCGCTGCGCGGCCATTTCCTGGCGCTGTTCGCCGTCGGCGCCGCGCTCGGCCTGTTCTCTGCGTTGCGCTTTTACATGGTGAGCTGGATCGGCGAGCGCGTGACGGCGGACTTGCGCAATGCCGTGTATGCGCATGTCGTCGAGCAGAGCCCCGAGTTCTTCGAGAGCACGCAGACCGGCGAGGTGCTGTCGCGCCTGACCACCGACACGACGCTGGTGCAGACCGTTGTCGGCTCGAGCCTGTCGATGGGCCTGCGCAACACGGTCATGGGCATCGGCGCCTTGGGCATGCTGATCATCACCAACCCCCTCGTCATGACGCAGGTGCTCGGCATCCTCGTCCTCGTCGTGCTGCCGAGCCTGGTCTTCGGCAAGCGCGTGCGCAAGCTCTCGCGCGCGAGTCAAGACCGCGTGGCCGACACGAGCGCGATCGCGGCCGAGGTGCTGAACGCGATTCCCGTCGTGCAGAGCTACAACCAGCAGGGCCGCGAAGCGGCGCGCTTCGCCACGGCGAGTGAAGCCGCGTTCGAGACGGCGAGGAAGCGCACGCGCATTCGCTCGATGCTGGTGGCCTTCATCATCACTGCCACCTTCGGCGCGCTGCTGTGGGGCCTGTACCAGGGCACGCAGGCGGTGATCCGCGGCGACATCAGCGCCGGGCACCTGGGGCAGACCGTGGTCTACGTATTGATCTTCGTCTCCAGCGTCGCCGTGTTGTCGGAGGTCTACGGCGACTTGCTGCGCGCCGCCGGCGCCACCGAACGGCTGATGGAGTTGCTCTCCAGCCAATCGCCGGTGGCCGACCCGCTGCTGCCGACGGCGCTGCCTGCCGTGCAGGTCGGCTCGGCGGTGCAGCTTCGCCACGTCACCTTCCACTACCCGTCGCGGCCGTTGCATGCGTCGTTGCGCGACGTGAGTCTCGATGTTGCCCGCGGCGAAACCGTCGCCCTCGTCGGCCCCAGCGGCGCCGGCAAGAGCACGGTGCTGCAACTGCTGCTGCGCTACTACGACGCGCAGCAAGGCAGCGTGACGATCGACGGCGTGCCGGTGCAGGAGGTGGCGCTGGCAGAGCTTCGTGCGCGCGTCGGCATCGTGCCGCAGGACAGCGTGGTCTTCTCGACCAGCGCGCTGGAGAACATCCGCTACGGCCGCCCCGGAGCGAGCGACGATGAAGTCAAGGCCGCTGCCAAGGCCGCCTTCGCGCACGAGTTCATCGAAGCCCTGCCCGAGGGCTACACCACCTTTCTCGGCGAGCGCGGCGTGCGCTTGAGCGGCGGCCAACGCCAACGCATCGCCATCGCGCGGGCGATGCTGAAGAACCCGCCACTGCTGCTGCTCGACGAGGCCACCAGCGCGCTCGACGCCGAGAGCGAGCGCATGGTGCAAGCGGCGCTGGACGCTGCGATGTGCGGCCGCACGACGATCGTTGTCGCGCACAGGCTGGCGACGGTGCTGCGCGCCGACCGCATCATCGTGCTCGACCACGGGCGCGTCGTCGAAACCGGCACGCACGCGGAACTGGTGACGCAGGGCGGGCTGTATGCGCGGCTGGCGGCGATGCAGTTCGACATCGACTCGCCGCAGCCGGCAGCGGCGATCGGATAATTCGCGCCATGCAAGACAACCGACCCATCCGCAGTCAATACGAAGACTTCATGCGCCACGTCTTCGAGCACGGCGTGACCAAGGCCGACCGCACCGGCACCGGCACGAAAAGCGTGTTCGGCCACCAGATGCGCTTCGACTTGAACGAAGGCTTCCCGCTGGTGACGACGAAGAAGGTGCACCTGAAGTCGATCATCCTCGAGCTGCTGTGGTTTCTGCGCGGCGACGGCAATGCGAAGTGGCTGCAAGAGCGCGGCGTGACGATCTGGAACGAGTGGGCGAAGGCGGATGGCGACCTCGGCCCGGTTTACGGCGTGCAGTGGCGCTCGTGGCCGACGCCGGACGGCGGCCGCATCGACCAGATCGCGCAGGTGGTGCAGCAGTTGAAGACCAACCCCGATTCGCGCCGCATCATCGTCAGCGCGTGGAACGTGGCCGAGTTGTCGAAGATGGCGCTGATGCCCTGCCACGCCTTCTTCCAGTTCTACGTCGCCGACAACAAACTCTCCTGCCAGCTCTACCAGCGCAGCGCCGACATCTTTCTCGGCGTGCCGTTCAACATCGCCAGCTACGCGCTGCTGACGCACATGCTGGCGCAGCAATGCGATTTGCAGCTCGGCGACTTCATCTGGACCGGCGGCGATTGCCACATCTACAACAACCACCATGAGCAGGTGGCGCTGCAACTGTCGCGCCAGCCGCGGGCGTATCCGACGTTGGCGATCTATCGCCGACCAGCGTCGATCTTCGAGTATGAGTACGAAGACTTCGCGATCGAGGGCTATGACCCGCATCCGCCGATCAAGGCGCCGGTGGCGGTATGACCGTTGCCATGCCTTTGTCCCGGTGATCCTCGTCGCTCGCAGGAGACTTCAATGGCCGTGGTCTTCATCAGCTATCGCAGAGAACAAACCGCCGGTGAAGCCAGAGCGCTCTTCAACGCACTCGTCTCGAGGCTCGGCAAGGATTCGGTGTTCATGGATGTGGACAGCATTGCGCTCGGACGCGATTTCCGCCAGGTCCTTCATGAGCGCCTCGCGTCTTGCGACCACATGCTGGCACTCGTCGGACGCGATTGGGCAGACGCAAGAACCGCCGCAGGACAGCGTCGTCTCGACGACCCGGCTGACTTCGTGCGGATCGAGATCGAAACCGCGCTCAAGCGCAGTATGCCGGTGACGCCGGTGTTGGTGCAGAACGCGACGATGCCTGACGCAACGCAGTTGCCCGACGGCTTGCGGGACTTTGCATACCGCAACGGCTTCGAGTTGAGCCACAGCCGGTGGGAGTCTGACCTCCAGGAAATGCAGAAGCGCCTTGGCATTGCCGACCTGCCAGACGCACGCGACGGGCGCACGCTCGAAAGCGCCCTTGCCCAACTGCCGAGCTACCTGCCGGACCTTGTTCACCTCGTCACTCGGCCGAAGAC
>CADEEN010000211.1 GCA_902826345.1 uncultured Burkholderiales bacterium
TGGGCGATGCGGCGGCGATGCCGGTGCAGGGCATGCTGAAGCACTTCCGCGACGAATTCGTGCACCACATCGAACACAAGACCTGTGCCGTGGAGCAATACGTCTAGCCATGGCCGAAATCACCCTCGACGGCAAACCCGTCACCGTCGCCGACGGCAGCATGGTGATGCATGCCGCCGATGCTGCCGGCGTCTACGTCCCGCACTTCTGCTATCACAAGAAGCTGACCATCGCGGCCAACTGCCGCATGTGCCTGGTCGATATCGAGAAAATGCCCAAGCCGATGCCGGCGTGCGCCACGCCCGTCACCAACGGCATGATCGTGCGCACGAAGAGCGACAAGGCTGTGAAGGCGCAGCAGTCGGTGATGGAGTTCCTGCTCATCAACCACCCGCTCGACTGCCCGATCTGCGACCAGGGCGGCGAGTGCCAGTTGCAGGATCTGGCCGTCGGCTACGGCGGCAGCGCCTCGCGCTACGAAGAAGAAAAGCGCGTCGTCTTCCGCAAGGACGTCGGGCCGCTCGTGTCGATGGAAGAGATGACGCGCTGCATCCACTGCACGCGCTGCGTGCGCTTCGGCCAGGAAGTAGCCGGCGTGATGGAGCTCGGCATGATCCACCGCGGCGAGCACAGCGAGATCACCACCGTGCACGGCGGCACGATCGACAGCGAACTGTCGGGCAACATGATCGACATCTGCCCGGTCGGTGCATTGACGAGCAAGCCGTTCCGCTACAGCGCCCGCACCTGGGAGTTGTCGCGGCGCAAGAGCGTGAGCCCGCACGACAGCACCGGCGCCAACCTGATCGTGCAGGTCAAGGCCAATCAGGTGATGCGCGTCGTGCCGCTCGAAAACGAAGACGTCAACGAGTGCTGGATTTCCGACCGCGACCGCTTCTCGTACGAAGCGCTGAACAGCGATCGCCGGCTGACGCAGCCGATGATCAAGCAGGGCGGGGCATGGCAGACGGTCGATTGGCCGACGGCGCTGAACTACATCGCCGATGGCGTGAAGCGCATCGTCGGCGAGTTCGGTGCAGAGAGCGTCGGCGCTCTCGGCGCGCAGCACGCCACCGTCGAAGAGCTGCACCTGCTGGCCAAGCTCGTGCGCGGCTTGGGCAGCGAGAACATCGACGTGCGCACACGCCATGCGGACTTCGCCAACGCCGCCGCGCCGGGCCGCGCGCGCTGGCTCGGCACGAGCATCGCATCGCTGGGCAAGGTGGATCGCGCCTTCGTCATCGGCTCGTTCCTGCGCAAGGACCATCCGCTGTTCGCACAGCGTCTGCGGCAAGCCGTGCGCCATGGCGCGCAACTGTCCGGCCTGAATGCCGTGCATGACGACTGGGCGATGCCGGTGGCGCACGCGATGACCGCGGCGCCGAGCGGCTGGGCCGATGCGCTGGCGCAAGTGGCCGCTGCGGTGGCCGCTGCCAAAGGTGTAGCGGCACCGGCACCCGCTGATGCGAGCGATGCCGCCAAGGCGATCGCCGCATCACTGGCGGGCGGGGCACACAAGGCGCTGCTGCTCGGCAATACGGCGGCGCAACATCCGCAAGCCTCGCAACTGCTGGCCCTCGCGCAATGGATCGGTGCGCAAGTGGGCGCGTCGGTCGGTTATCTCTGTGAGTCGGGCAACAGCGTCGGCGCGCAACTCGCCGGTGCGCTGCCGCGCGCCGGCGGCTTCGACGCCGGCCAGATGCTGAGCCGGCCGATGAAGGCCTTGTTCTTGCTCAACGTCGAGCCCGCGTTCGATGCCGCCAACCCGGCGGCCGCGAGCGAGGCCTTGAAGACGGCGGGCCTCGTCGTCTCGATGACGCCGTTCAAGGACGCCAACACCGACATCGCCGACGTGCTGCTGCCGGTCGCGCCGTTCACCGAGACCGGCGGCGCGCTGATCAACGCCGAAGGTCGCTTGCAGACGTTTCACGGCGTCGTCAAACCGCTCGGTGACACGCGCCCTGCCTGGAAGGTGCTGCGCGTGCTCGGCAACCTGCTCGGCCTGCAAGGCTTCGAGCAGGAGACGGTCGAAGAGGTGCGTGCCGAAGCGCTCGGTGATGTGAACGCGCTGGCATCGCGCCTCGACAACACGGCCTCGCAGGCCATCGCCGTCCCGGTGGTTGCGTCCGGCCTCGAACGCCTCACCGACGTGCCGATCTACGCCACCGATCCCATCGTGCGCCGCGCGCCGGCGTTGCAGGCGACGGCCGATGCAGCGCCGGCGGTCGTCGGTCTGCCGAGTGCGTTGTGGCAGCAGCTCGGCGACAAGGTCGCCGTGACGCAGGGCATCGTGCGCATCACGCTGCCGGCGCGCGAAGACAAAACGCTGGCGGCCAACGCCGTGCGCATGCCGGCGCCGCATGGCGCGGCAATGTTCGGCCCGATCTCGGTCGAGAGGGCCGCCACATGATCGAGCAGATCAACACCGGCGGCGCACAGCTTTTCGGGCCGACGTTGTGGCTCGTCCTCTGGAGCCTCATCAAGATCATCGCCGTCGTGCTGCCGCTGATGGGCTGCGTCGCCTACCTCACGCTGTGGGAGCGCAAGGCCATCGGCTGGACGCAGATCCGCCCGGGGCCGAACCGCGTCGGCCCCTGGGGCCTGCTGACGCCGATCGCCGATGCGGCAAAACTCGTCTTCAAGGAAATCATCCGGCCGACGGCCGCCAACAAGGCGCTGTTCTTCCTCGGCCCGGTGATGACGATCATGCCGGCGCTCGCTGCCTGGGCCGTCGTGCCGTTCGGCCCCGACGTGGCGCTGGCCAATGTCAACGCCGGCCTGTTGTTCCTGATGGCGATCACCTCGCTCGAGGTCTACGGCGTGATCATCGCCGGCTGGGCGAGCAATTCGAAGTACGCCTTTCTTGGTGCCTTGCGCGCTTCCGCGCAGATGGTCAGCTACGAAATCGCGATGGGCTTCGCGCTCGTCGTCGTGCTGATGGTGTCGGCCAGCATGAACATGACCGAGATCGTGCTGCAGCAGGGCCGCGGCATGGCGGCCGACAAGGGGTTGACGTTTTTGTCGTGGAACTGGCTGCCGCTGCTGCCGGTGTTCGTCGTCTATTTCATCGCTGGTCTCGCCGAAACGAACCGCCATCCGTTCGACGTCGTTGAAGGCGAATCGGAAATCGTCGCCGGCCACATGATCGAGTATTCGGGTATGTCGTTCGCGATGTTCTTCCTCGCCGAGTACGCGAACATGATCCTCGTCTCCACGCTGTGCGTGATCATGTTCCTCGGTGGCTGGCTGCCGCCATGGGACAGCATCGTCACGAATGCAATCCCCGGCTGGGTCTGGCTTGCCATCAAGGTCTTCGTCGTCGTCACGATGTTCCTCTGGGTGCGCGCCACGTTCCCGAGATTCCGCTACGACCAGATCATGCGGCTGGGCTGGAAGATCTTCATTCCGGTGACGCTGTTGTGGCTGGTGGTCGTCGGTGCCTGGATGCAGACGCCCTGGAACATTTGGGGATAGCCATGCTCTCTGCCGTCAAAGATTTCGCCAGCAGTTTTCTTCTCACCGAATTGTTCAAGGGCATGGCCGTCACCGGCAAGTACTTCTTCGCCCGCAAGATCACGGTGCAGTTCCCGGAAGAGAAGACGCCGATGTCGCCGCGCTTTCGCGGCCTGCACGCGCTGCGCCGCTATGAGAACGGCGAGGAGCGCTGCATCGCCTGCAAGCTCTGCGAAGCGGTCTGCCCTGCCATGGCGATCTCGATCGAGTCCGACGTGCGCGCGGACGGCACGCGGCGTACGACGCGCTACGACATCGATCTCGCCAAGTGCATCTTCTGCGGCTTCTGCGAAGAAAGCTGCCCGGTGGATTCGATCGTCGAGACGCACATCCTCGAGTACCACGGCGAGAAGCGTGGTGACTTGTACTTCACCAAGGACATGCTGCTCGCGGTGGGCGACCGCTACGAGAAGGAAATCGCCGCCGCTCGCGAAGCCGACGCGCCGTACCGATAAGAACAACAACGACGCGACTGCATGAATTCCACGACAGCCCTGTTCTACGTCTTCTCCGCCGTGCTGCTCGGCGCCGGCTTCGGCGTCATCACCGCGCGCAGCACGGTGCACGCCGCGCTGTACCTCGTGCTCGCGTTCTTCTCGGCAGCCTGCGTCTGGATGTTGCTCAAGGCCGAGTTCCTCGCCATCGCGCTCGTGCTCGTCTATGTCGGCGCGGTGATGGTGCTGTTCCTCTTCGTCGTCATGATGCTCGACATCAACACCGACGCCTTCCGCGAGAACTTCTGGAGGCACTTCCCGCTCGCCGGCATCGTCGGCGCGCTGATCGCGCTCGAGATGACGCTGATCCTGCGCGGCGGCTTCGACCTCGGCACGCCGAAACCGTTTCCGGCCGACGTGGCCAACGTCGCCAACACCAAGCTGCTCGGCATCGAGATCTACACTTCGTACTTGTACCCACTGCAGCTCGCCGCCGTGCTGCTGCTGATCGCGATCATCGCCGCCATCGCGCTGACGCTGCGCGAGCGCAAGGACAGCAGGCACATGGATCCGTCGCAGCAGGTGCGGGCGAAAAAGGCCGATCGCGTGCGCCTCGTCAAGATGGCCCCGACGGTTGAAGCGCCGCCCGCGCCACCGACGCCGCCCGCCGAGGACAAAGTCTGATGGGCACGCTGACGCTGTCGCACTTTCTCTCGCTCGGCGCGATCCTGTTCGCGCTGTCGGTGATCGGCATCTTCCTCAACCGCCGCAACCTGATCGTGCTGCTGATGGCCATCGAGCTGATGCTGCTGGCGGTCAACATGAACTTCATCGCCTTCTCGCACTACCTGGGCGACATGGCCGGGCAGGTGTTCGTCTTCTTCATCCTCACCGTCGCCGCGGCGGAGTCCGCGATCGGCTTGGCGATCCTCGTCGTGCTGTTCCGCAACCGCGCGTCGATCAACGTGCAGGACATGGACACGCTCAAAGGCTGACGATGGCGATCTCGCAAAACCTTCTGCTCACCGTCGCCTTGGCGCCGCTCGTCGGTGCGGTCGTCGCCGGCTTCTTCGGCAGGACGATCGGTCGCCGTGGCGCGCACATCGTCACCATCCTCGGTGTCTTCATCTCTCTGATCTGCTCAGCCGTCGTCTTGAAGGACGTGATTGCCGGCGCCCGCTTCAACGCCACGGTCTACGAGTGGATGGTGCTCGGCGGATTGAAGATGGAAGTCGGCTTCCTCGTCGACGGCCTGACGGCGATGATGATGGTCGTCGTCACCTTCGTCAGCCTGATGGTGCACATCTACACCATCGGGTACATGGAAGAAGACGACGGCTACCAGCGCTTCTTCGCCTACATCTCGCTGTTCACCTTCAGCATGTTGATGCTCGTCATGAGCAACAACTTCCTGCAGCTGTTCTTCGGCTGGGAGGCGGTGGGTCTGGTGAGCTACCTGCTGATCGGCTTCTGGTTCAAGAAGCCGACCGCCATCTTCGCGAATATGAAGGCGTTCCTCGTCAACCGCGTCGGCGACTTCGGCTTCATCCTCGGCATCGGTTTGCTGGTGGCGTATGCCGGCTCGCTGAACTACGCCGAAGTCTTCGCCAAGGGCGGCGAGTTGGCGGCGATGAAGTTCCCCGGCACCGACTGGATGCTGATCACCGTGGCCTGCATCTGCCTGTTCATCGGTGCGATGGGCAAGAGCGCGCAGTTCCCGCTGCATGTCTGGCTGCCCGATTCGATGGAAGGCCCGACGCCGATCTCGGCGCTGATCCACGCGGCGACGATGGTCACGGCCGGCATCTTCATGGTGGCGCGCATGTCGCCGCTGTTCGAGCTGTCCGACACGGCGCTGAGCTTCATCCTGGTGATCGGCGCGATCACGGCGCTGTTCATGGGCTTCCTCGGCATCATCCAGAACGACATCAAGCGCGTGGTCGCGTACTCCACGCTCTCGCAGCTGGGCTACATGACGGTGGCGCTCGGCGCCTCGGCCTACTCGGTGGCGGTGTTCCACCTGATGACGCACGCGTTCTTCAAGGCGCTGCTGTTCCTGGCCGCCGGCAGCGTGATCATCGGCATGCACCACGACCAGGACATCCGCAACATGGGCGGCCTGCGCAAGTACATGCCGATCACCTGGATCACCTCGCTCGTCGGCTCGTTGGCGCTGATCGGCACGCCGCTGTTCTCCGGTTTCTACAGCAAGGACTCGATCATCGAGGCGGTTCACGCGAGCACGCTCTACGGCTCGGGCTTTGCCAACTTCGCCGTCGTCGCCGGCGTCTTCGTCACCGCGTTCTATTCGTTCCGCATGTACTTCCTCGTCTTCCACGGTGAGGAGCGGTTTCGCCACAAGCCGTTCCCCGGCGAGCATGATCACCACGACGATCACGGCGCACACCACGAACCGCATGTGCCGCACGAGTCGCCTTGGGTCGTCACCGCGCCGCTGATTCTTCTCGCGCTGCCCTCGGTGTTCATCGGCTACCTGACCATCCAGCCGATGCTGTTCGGCGACTTCTTCAAAGACGCGATCGTCAACGATATTGCCAGGCACCCTGCCATGAAAGAGCTGGCCAGCCACTTCGATAGCGCCGGGGGCATGGCGCTGCATTCGCTGCAGACCGTGCCGCTGTGGCTGGCGGTCGCGGGCGTCGTCACCGCGTGGTGGTTCTATCTCAAGCAGCCGTCGATCCCCGCTGCGATCAAGAAGCGCTTCGAGTGGCTCTACAAGCTGCTCGACAACAAGTACTACATGGACTGGTTCAACGAGCATGTGCTGTCGGCCGGCGCACGCCTGCTCGGCACTGGGCTGTGGAAGGGCGGCGACGTGGCGATCATCGACGGCACGCTGGTCAATGGCTCGGCACGTGCGGTCGGCGCGATTGCGCAGCTGACGCGGCTGTTGCAGACCGGCCATCTGTACTTCTACGCGCTGGTCATGCTGCTCGGCATCTTTGCCCTGATGACCTGGCAGTTGTGGCCGCAAGTCCGAACGCTGTTCGGCCTGTAGAGCTGCACACCAAGAACAACAAGAGGAATGAGCTGAATGGGACTGTTGAGCGCATCGATCTGGCTGCCGATCCTGGCGGGCGTGGTGCTGCTGGCCGCCGGCCGCGACGAGAACGCCCACGCCGTGCGCTGGCTGGCCCTGGTCGCCGCCGTTGCGAGCTTCCTCGTCACGCTGCCGCTGGTCACGGGCTTCGACATGTCCAGCGCGGCGATGCAGTTCGAAGAGAACCTGCCCTGGATCGAACGCTTCAAGGTCAACTACCACCTCGGTGTCGACGGCATTTCGGTCTGGTTCATCCTGCTCACCGCCTTCGTCACCATCATCGTCATCATCTCGGCGTGGGAGGTGATCACCGAGCGCGTGCACCAGTACATGGGCGCGTTCCTGATCCTGTCGGGCCTGATGGTCGGCGTGTTCTCGGCGCTCGCCGTGCTGCTGTTCTACGTGTTCTTCGAGGCCACGCTGATCCCGATGTACATCATCATC
>CADEEN010000212.1 GCA_902826345.1 uncultured Burkholderiales bacterium
CTGCTGAACCTCATCATCGCCGTGACGCTCACCGCGACTGCGGCGTGGGCGGCGATTAAGTATGGCGTGCCGCTGATTCCCAATGGCGGCGGCTGGGTGCGTTACCTCTCGACGGCGGGAGAGTTTGCCGCGAGCGTTGTGGTGGTGGTGCTCGCGATCGCATTGTCGCCCGCCATTTCGATGATCGTGGGCGGCGTCTTGTTTTTCGACATTGCCGCCGAGCGCGTGGAGAAGAAGATCGGCGCGCCGAAGGGGCGGCTCGTGCCGGTGCATCAGGCGCTCTGGAACAACGTGCGCATCGCGCTGCCCGCGCTGGTGCTGAACCTCGTGGTGATCCCGCTCTATTTCATTCCCGTGGTGAACGCGATCGTGTTCTGGACGCTCAATGGGTTTCTGATGGGGCGGGAATACGCGACTGTCGTGGCCGCGCGGCGCATGCCTTATCGCGACGCGGTCGCGCTCAGGAAACGCCATGGCGCTTCTGTGTTTCTGGTCGGACTAGCGTGCTCGTTCATTCCTTTCTTTGCCCCGCTGGTGGGCGCGAGCGCCTTCACGCGTTTGGTGCGGTCGCTGCGCTAGCGTTGGCGCCAGAAGCGATAGGTGGTGAGTTTGGTGAAGCCTTCGCGCTCGTAAAGGGTGACGGCGGGCGCGTTGTCGGCGTCGACTTGAAGGAATGCCTGTGTGGCGTTGTTCTGCCGCGCCCATCGCATGAGGGCGCGTAGGATGTGGAGTGCGTGGCCTTGGCGGCGCGCTTCTGGGACGGTGCGCATGAGGAAGACGCCGGCGAGCGTGCCTGTGACGGCGCTGGCCCCGACAGCGACGGCCCGGCCGCCCCGTTCGCGCACCGCGAAGGCTGCAGGCTGCGGCAAGCGGCGGGCTATGGAGCGGCGCTCTTCGAGGTCGTCGGCGCGCTTTTCCAGCACCGTGCCGAGTGCGCCGCTCTGCTCGCCGGCTGCGACCACGGCGCGATAGACGTCGTCGAACTCGCGCGGGGCGCTGGACAAGGCGCGTGCGAACGGGCTGCCGGCGTTGACCTCGCTGCGCAGATGGGCCACCAGCTCGCGCTGGCGCGGGTCTTCGGATTCATCGACCAGGGCGGTCAAGGCGCGTTCGAGCGGCAGGCCGGAGCCGACGAGGCCGGCCATCTGCCGCGTCCACACCGCCAGGCCGGTGCCGTTGAAGACGCGACGCTTGAAGCGCGAGGCCACCTCGTCGTTGGCCGCCTGCACGACCATCGAGACTTCGAGCGGCACCAGCGCCTGCGCGCGCAGTTGCGCGCGCGCCGCCTTGGCGTTGTCGGCTTCGACCAGGCCGCTTTTGGACTTGCCGTCGGCGTCTAAGGCTTCGAATTTGTAGGCCGGCACGCTGTGTTCACTCGCGCGTCACGCGCAGCACTTCTTCCGGCGACGTCACGCCTTCGACGACCAGCCGCTCGCCGTCGTCGCGCATCGGCTTCAGCCCCGCGTTCTCGGCGGCGACGAAGAGCTGGCTTTCTGCCGCGCGGCTATGGATCAGCGCGCGCACCTTGTCATCGGCCGTCATCAGCTCATAGACACCGGTGCGGCCCTTGTAGCCGGTGCGCCCGCAGTCTTCGCAGCCGACGGGGTGGTAGCGCCCGCGGTCGTCGCGCTTCTTGCAGGTGTTGCACAGCTTGCGCACCAGGCGCTGGGCCAGCACGCCGAGCAGCGATGAGGACAGCAGGTACGGCTCGACGCCCATGTCGATCAGCCGCGTCACGGAAGAAGGCGCGTCGTTGGTGTGCACCGTGGCCAGCACGAGGTGGCCGGTCAGCGAGGCCTGGATCGCGATCTGCGCGGTTTCGAAATCGCGGATCTCGCCGATCATGATCACGTCCGGGTCCTGGCGCAGGATCGAGCGCAGGGCCTTGGCGAATGTCAGGTCGATGCGCGCGTTGATCTGCGTCTGGCCGATGCCGGGCAACTCGTACTCGATCGGGTCTTCGACGGTGAGCACGTTGGTGGTTGCCGTGTCCACCGTCTGCAAGCCGGCGTAGAGCGTCGTCGTCTTGCCCGAGCCGGTCGGCCCCGTGACGAGCACGATGCCGTGCGGTTGCTGCACGAGCTGCTTGAACTTCGACAGCACGTTGCCGCTCATGCCGAGCGACTCGAGCGAGAACTTGGCTTCGCCCTTGTCGAGCAAACGCAGCACCGCGCGCTCGCCGTGGGCGTTGGGCAGGGTGGACACGCGCACGTCGATCGCGCGGCCGCCGATACGCAGCGAGATGCGGCCGTCCTGCGGCAGGCGCTTCTCGGAGATGTCGAGCTCGGCCATGATCTTCAGCCGCGAGATCAGCGCCGCGTGCAGCGCGCGATTGGGCTCGACGACTTCGCGCAGCGTGCCATCGACACGGAAACGCACGGAAGAGTTGCGCTCGTACGGCTCGATGTGGATGTCGCTCGCGCCGTCCTTCGCCGCCTGCGTCAGCAGCGCGTTCAGCATGCGGATGATCGGCGCGTCGTTGGCCGCTTCGAGCAGGTCTTCGACCGCCGGCAGGTCCTGCATCATGCGGCTCAAGTCCACGGCGGACTCGACCTCGCCGACGACAGCCGCCGCGCTCGAATTGCCGCCGGCGTACGCCGCCTGGATGCGCTGCGCCAGCGTGCCGACCGGCTCACGCTCGAAGCGCCGGATGTCATAGACGCGTGTCACTTCCGACAGCGCCGTCGGCGACGCATGCTCGCCGGCCCAGAGGGTCAGCCCGCTGCCGTCGTCTTCGAGCAGCAGCGTATTGGCCTTGGCGAAGGCGTAGGGCAGGGGGTGCCGCGAGCCCATCTCAGTTGATCTTCAACGTCGACGCCGGCGACGACGCCGGCGCCAGCGGCGGCGCCGCCGACGCCGCGCCCTCGGGCGGGCGCTGCTGCTGCGGCAAGATCGGCGCCTCGCCGGCGCCGAGGAAGAGGTGGCTCTTCGGTTGCACGCCCTGTTGCTGGCCGCGGATCAGGTCGTAGCGGTCGAACGTCAGCTTGCTCGCGTCTTCGCCCGTGCGCATGACGATCGGGCGCAGGAAGACCAGCAGGTTGGTGCGGCGCTTGGTGCGGCTCTCGCTGCGGAACAGCGCGCCGACGAAGGGGATGTCGCCGAGCAGCGGCACCTTGCTGTTGTTGTCCTCGAAGCGGTCTTCGATCAGGCCGCCCAAGACGAGGATCGCGCCGTCGTCGACGATCACGTTCGACTCGATCGAGCGCTTGCTCGTCGTCGGGCCGGTGTTGCCGGTGCCGGTGGCCTGGGTGATCACGTCCGAGCTTTCCTGGAAGATCTGCAACCGCACGGTGCCGCCTTCGCCGATCTGCGGCTTGATGCGCAGCGTGATGCCGACGTCCTTGCGCTCGATGGTCTGGAACGGGTTGGTGGTGCCGGTGCCGGTGCTGGTGAACTGGCCGGTGATGAACGGAACGTTGCGGCCGACCACGATCTTGGCCTCTTCGTTGTCCACCGTGATCAGGTTCGGCGTCGACATGATGTTGGTGTTGGTCTGCGTCTGCAGCAGCCGCGCGATCGCGGCCACGCCGTAGAAGCCGCCGAAGTCGCGCAGCACGCCGATATTCAGGCCGCCGAGCGAGGTCAGGTCGAGCGAGCCGACACCCTCGCGGCCCTGGATCGTCGCCGCCGTCAGGTTCAGGATGTTGGCGCCGGCGCCGAAGTTGGTGCCCGCGCCGAGGATGTTCTTGTCGCCCTTCTGGCCCGAGATGCCCTGCCACTGGATGCCGAACTCGGCTGCGTTGTCGCCGCCCACCTCGACGATCAGGCTTTCGATGTAGACCTGCGCACGCCGCGTGTCGAGCTGGTCGATCATCGAGCGCACCTGTCTGTACAAGGGCTCGGGCGCGGTGATGATCAGCGAGTTGGTCGACGGGTCGGCCTGGATGAAGCCGCCGGTAGACGGCCCGGCCGAAGCCTGGATCGGCGCCGTGGCCTGCGGCGACGCGCCGGCGGCGCTGCCCTGCTGTTGCTGAAACTGCTGCTGTTGTTGCGGCTGCGTGGCGCTGATGCCGCCGCCACCGCCAGCGCCGCTGCCGGTGGTGGTGAAGGCGGCGCGCAGCACCTGCGCCATCTTCGTCGCGTCGGCGTTCTTCAGGTGCACGACCCAGATGTTGCCCGCCGGGCCGCCGGAGGCGTTGGGCCGGTCGAGCTTGTCGACGATGGCGCGCACCTGCGCCAGCTTGGCCGAATTGCTCGTGCGCACGATCAGCGAGTTGCTGCGCGAATCGGCGATCACCGACAGCGCGCCGCCGGCCGCACCGCCGGGCACACCCGGCGCCACCGGGCCGGCGCCGCCGCCATCGACCAGGCGCTGCACCAGCGGCGCCATGTCGGCCGCCACGCCGGCCTTCAGCGGCAGGATCTCGACGTCGCCGGCGGCCGGCTGGTCGAGCGCGGCGACGATCTTGCCGATGCGCGCCAGGTTGTCGGCGTAGTCGGTGATGACCAGCGAGTTGGTACCCGGGTTGGCGTTGATGGTGTTGTTCGGGCTGATCAGCGGCCGCAGCACGGCGACGAGGTTGTTCGGGTTCTCGTGGTTGAGGCGGAAGATCTGCGTCAGGATCTGGTCGCCGCGGCGGCCCGAGTTGCCGATCGCGACGGTGCCGGCCTGCAACTTGGCGTCGGCCTCGGGCACCACTTTCAACAGCCCGCCGTTCTCGACCACGGTGAAGCCCAGGCCGCGCAGCGCCGACAGGTAATTGAGGTAGGCCTCGTTGACCGTCAGCGGCGTCTCGCTGTAGACCGTGATCGCGCCCTTGACGCGCGGGTCGACGATGAACTGGCGGTTCATCATCGCGCCGATGGCGCGCGTCACCGCTTCGATGTCCTGGTTGACGAAGTTCATCGTCACCCGCGTTGCGCCGCCGCGCTGCGCCGCCGGGCGCTTGGCGGCAGGCGCCGGCGGCGCGGCGCTGTCAGCGGCGGCCTGCGCGAACACCGGGCCCGGTGTCGTCACGCCGACGGCGCTGGCCAGAAAAGCCGCGCCGAGGCGCTGCAAGCGGGGAGGGAAAGTGCTTCGGTTCATGGTCATCCGATCGAGATCACAGAGCTGGCGCCCTGACGCTTGCCGATGATGTTCAGCAGGTTGTTCAATGCCGACTCGCTGCCGGGCTCGGCGGTTGCTTCGCCGCGAAAGCGTAGACCGCCTGCCGTCCACTGGCCACTGCCGCTCAACTTCAGCGCGCCGTCAACCGTGATCAGCGTCACCGTTGCCGCGCCGGCGCTGTCGGCGTCGCCCTTCACGGACAGGCGGTAGCTGCCCAGCTCATTGAGCGTGGACACGCGCGACGAGGCGTGGGCGATGTCGAGCGAGGCATCGCCCGAAAAGCGCACGCGGCCCTGCACCGATTCGACCGTCAGCCCGGGCGAGGTCAGGCGCATCGTGCCGCCCATCTGCATCGTGTTCCAAGGCGTGCCCAGGCCGGCCAGCAACCCAGCCGGCCACTGGCCGATGGTCGTGCTCTCCTGCGGCAGCACGTTGACGGCCACACGCCCCCAGCCGGGCTTGATGCGCGCCCGCACCTCGCCGCGCAGGCAGCAGGCCTGGCGCAGCCGCAGCTCGGGCACGAGGCCGGCAAAACCGAGACGCCATTGAAGGCGGTCCGGCAGCGCTGCGGCGTCGCGGCTGCCGGCGCCGCCGGTCAGCACCGGCAGCGCGCTGCCATTCCAGACGGTGCCGCGGGCGTCGGTCAGCAGCAGGCGGCCTCCGGTCGCGGCTTCGACGCGCGAGGCCAGCCAGCCGGCCGGCACGAAAGCCACCAGCCCTGCCAGCGCGCCGATCAGCGCGCCCATGCCCGCCCATCGGTGGGCCGAGGTGCGCACGCGTTGCCAGGCCAGTTCGGCCAGCGTCGATTCGGCAAACCCGGTGCGTGCGAAGCGGCCCGGGCTGCTGCCGAACCAGCTTTTGATGCGTGCCAGCATCACGTGAGCCCCTCGGCCGCGGCGTACCGCGTCCACTCCCCCGAGGGGAGGTTCGCTTGCTTGGGGCGGCCCGGCGCGGCGCTCACGAGCCACCCCCCGTGCCCGGCATCTGCACGATGACCGTACCGCTGTAGCCCTGCGGGCCGCGCGTCAGGTTGGCCTCGATCGGCCGCGTGCGCGCCGCCGAGCGCGTTTCGGCGAGCCAGTCGCGGACCTGGGTGCCGGTGGCGTTGGTGAAGGTGACGGTGGCGCGGTCGCCGCCGAGCTGCAACCGCCCGGCGCCGCCGAGCGCATCGGTCGCGGCCTTCAACGCCGCCTGCGCCTGCAGGCCGCCGACGGGCGGCAAGGCGCGCAGCGTCGTCGCTTCGGCGGCCAGGCGCTGCATCTGCTGCAGTTGGGCGTCGAGTTGATCGATCCGTGCCGGCGCTGTGCGGTAGCTCGTCCACGCCGGTGCGATGCCGACGAACCACAGCAGCACGAGGCCGATCGCCCAGCCCAGCCAGCCGGCGATGCGGCGCTCGCGCGGCGCCATCGCCTGCCAGCGTTGGCGCAGCGGCGCCGTCAGGGCGCCCAGGCGGGAGGCGGGCTTCGGTCGGGGCAGGGTGGCGGTGTCCATCAGGAGCGGCCGGTGGCCGAGGCGGGGCGGCTCAGGGTCAGCGCGCTGCCCTCCTGCGCCACGGTCCAGCCGCCGCCGGCGAGCTGGCTGCGGAATTCGGCAACTTGCGTTTCGCTCCAGCCGACGGTGGCGAACATCAGCCGGCCGTTGTCGAACTTCAGCGTTTGCAGCGGCGCCTGGCCGCTCGGCCAGGCAGCGGCGGCGGCGCCGAGCAGGGTTTCGAGGTCGCCGTCGCCGGTCTTGCCGGCCGCGGCGCGCAACAGATCGGTTTCGCGCTGCATCTGGATCGGCGCGTCTTGCACGGCGCGCACCTGCGGGTGCGCATTGCGCAGGATCGACACCAGCTCGGCGCGCTTGGCGCTGATCTGCCGCTCCTGGTGCCACGACCACAGGTTCAGGCCAACGACCTGCAACGCCAGCAGCGCCGCCAGCCCCCAGCGCACCGGCCGCCAGCCGGCGCTGCGAAAGCGCCGCAGCGCGTCGCGCAGCGCCACCGTGCCGCGGTGCTTGGGCGCGATGTCGTACTGCAGCAGGTTCCACAGCGAGCGCATCGAGCGCAGCAGGCGCTGCTCGTCGGAGAGCACGCTGACGCTGCCGCCCAACCAGCGCTCGGCCGGCGCGGCCACGGCCGGGTGCGCCGACCAGCGCGCCGGCTGCGCCGTCCACTGCGGCAGCATCTGCTTGGCCAGCACGCCGTTGACGCCCATACAGATGACGCCCTTGGCGTCGGCCCAGGTGAGCTGCATCGGCGCGCTGGCGTCGTCGCCGAAACCAGCGCTGAAATGGCCGAGCGGCAGCTCGTCGGGCCACGACATCGGCACCGCGCGCTCGACCGAGACGC
>CADEEN010000213.1 GCA_902826345.1 uncultured Burkholderiales bacterium
CGCCGGCAGCGAGATCGAACAATCGGCGCAGCAGTTGCTGATGCCGATGGTCAACACCGCGAGCCGCCATGAAACCGGCACCAAGGTGTTTCTCGGCACGACGATCGCTGCCAACACCGGCGCGACGGACAGCCTGCGCATCGCCCTCGACGTGCTGTTCAACCACGCCAACGTCGGCCCGTTCATCGGCCGCCAGTTGATCCAGCGCCTGGTGACGAGCAACCCGAGTGCGGCCTACGTGGCCAGCGTCGCGGCGGCCTTCGCCAACAACGGCAGCGGCGTGCGCGGCGACTTGAAGGCGGTGCTGCGCGCCGTGCTGACGCATGCTGAGGCGCGGCAGGCCAACGCCGCGCGCTCGAACAACGGCTACGGCAAGCTGCGCGAGCCGGTGCTGCGTTTCACGCAATGGGCGCGGGCGTCGAAAGCGAATTCGGCTTCGGGCCAGTGGCGGCTGGGCAACCTGTCCGACCCGGCGGCGCGCCTCGGCCAGAGCCCGCTGCGCTCGCCGTCGGTGTTCAACTTCTACCGGCCGGGTTACGTGCCGCCGAACACCGCGATCGCCGCCGCCTCGCAGGTCGCGCCGGAGTTCCAGATCACCACCGAGTCGTCGGTGGCGGGGTATCTCAACTTCATGCAGAACGCGATCGGCACCACCAGCGGCGTCAACGGCAGCGACATCCTGCCGAACTACAGCGCTTGGCTGACGCTCTCCGCGGACCCCGCCGCGCTGGCCGATCAGGCCAACCTCGTGCTCGCAGCGGGTCAGTTGTCAGCGGCCCGCGTAACGGTCGTTCGAGATGCAATTGCGTCCATGGCATCGGCCAGCGATACCGACAAGCGCCGCCGTGTGCAAGTCGCGTTGCTGTTGACGCTGGCTGCGCCCGATTACCTGGCGATGAAGTAGGAGCAGGACATGACCACATCATCCTCACGCCGCGAGTTCTTGAAGCGCAGCTCGGCCTTCTCCGTCGCCGGTGCGGCGGCACCGTGGGCTTTGAACCTCGCCGCCATCAGCGAAGCGGCGGCGCAGAGCGCCACCGACTACAAGGCCCTCGTCTGCGTCTTCCTCTACGGCGGCAACGACCACGGCAACACGCTGGTGCCGTACGACCAGGCCACCTACGACAGCTACGCCACGTTGCGCAGCACGCTGGCCACTGCGCGCAGCGCACTCGATGGCACCGTGCTGGCGCCGGCAACGGGCTTCGAGTTGCCGAACAGCAGGCAGTACGCGCTCGCGCCCCAGTTGTCGGCGTTGAAGCCGGTCTTCGAAGCGGGTCGCCTGGGCGTGCTGCTCAACATCGGCCCGTTGATCGAGCCCACGACCAAGACTCAATACACCGCACGCTCGGTCGCGTTGCCGCCGCGCCTGTTCTCGCACAACGACCAGCAATCGACCTGGCAGGCCAGTTCACCCGAAGGTTCGGCGTCGGGCTGGGGCGGGCGCATCGGTGACTTGCTGGCCTCGGGCAACGGCCAGTCGGTGTTCACCGCCGTCAGCGTCACCGGCAATGCGGTGTACCTGTCGGGGCGCAGCGCGGTGCAGTACCAGGTGACAAGCAACGGCTCGGTGCCGATCAGCGGCATCGGCAACACGCTCTACGGATCGACCGCCGCAGCGCAGGCGTTGCGCAGCCTGATCACGAGCACGCCGGGCACGAACCTGTTCGAGCGCGAGCATGCGCGTGTGGTGCAGCGCTCGATCGACGCCAACCTCTTGCTGAGCGGCGCGCTCAGCCCACCGGTCACCACGTTTCCCGCCACGGGTCTGGGCAACCAGCTGTCGATGGTGGCGCGCATGATCGCCGCTCGCGACGCCCTTGGCGCGAAGCGACAGGTCTTCTTCGTCGGCATCGGTGGCTTCGATCACCACGACAAGCTGGCCGATGGCCACCCGGCACTGCTGACGCAGATCGGCGACGCGATGGCCGCGTTCGATGCCGCCATGGTGCAACAGGGCACTTCGTCACAGGTGACCGCGTTCACCGCCTCGGACTTCGGCCGCACGCTGTCGTCCAACGGCGACGGCTCTGACCACGGCTGGGGCAGCTTCCACTTCGTCAGCGGAGGCGCGGTGCGTGGCCGGCGCTTCTTCGGCACGGCGCCGGAGCCGGGCAACAACGGCCCTGACGACGTGGGCCAGGGCCGCATGCTGCCGACGATGGCGGTCGATCAGCTCGCCGCCACGCTCGCCACGTGGATGGGCGTCGGCAGCACCGACCTGCCGACCGTGGTGCCCGGCATCGGCAACTACAGCGTCCGCGACCTGGGGCTGTTCGCCTAAACGGCAGCGCGCGCCGTCGATAGACTGGCGCGCGTGAGCCTCACCGCCAAACTGCTGCTGTCACCGCTGCTCGTCGTGCAGGCGCTGTCGGCGCGCGCACGCACGCCGCGATTGCCCGAAGCAGCGGGCGAGCGCGAAGGCGACGTCGGCCGCGGCCCGCGCTTGCGCTTGTTGATGCTCGGCGACTCGTCTGCCGCTGGTGTCGGCGTGGCCGAGCAGTCGCAGGCGCTGGCAGGCCACCTGCCGGCGGCGCTGGCGCGCATGGCCGGCCTGCGCGTGCAGTGGCGGTTGCTGGCGCAGTCCGGACAGACGAGCGCGCAGTGCCTGCTGCAACTGGCATCGAGCGATCCGTTCGATGCCGACGTGGCGGTTGTCGTGCTCGGCGTCAACGACGTCGTCGATCAGGTGCCGTCGCACAGCGCCGTCGCGGCACGCGAGTCCATCGCCAACCGCCTGCGCAACGGCCACGGCGTGGCCCATGTTGTGTTCGCGCCGCTGCCGCCGGTGCAGCACTTCCCGGCGCTGCCGCAGCCGCTGCGCTGGGTGGCAGGGCAGGACGCCAAGCGCCACGACGACGCCATGGCCGCATGGGCGCGCACGCGCAGCGACGTCAGCCATGTGCCGATCGACCTGCCGCTCAATCGCGAGCTGATGGCCGACGACGGATTTCACCCCGGCGAGCCGGTGTATCGCATCTGCGGCACGGCGCTGGCGGAGCACATCGCAATGCAGGTCTGGCCGCGGCTGTCGGCCTGAGTCGGCTATTCCAGCCGCGGCAGCTTGCTCTGCACACGGACGATGTCGTCCACCAGCTTGACGGCGACACGTTCGAACACGGCCGTGAGCCCTGTGCGAATTGCCACCGCGTTGGTCGAAAAGGCGGCCAGGTCGGGCTGCGAAAGCGCACGCGGCGTCGTGAAGTGACGGGTGCTGCCCTCGGCGTCGCTGTAGTCGGCGCTGTACGAGAACTCGTCGACGAGTTCGCCCGGATTGACGATATCGACCACCCTGGCCGTCACTGACAGATACGGCGTGAAGCCTTGGCCCTTGCCGATGTCGTAGTAGCCGGCGCTGTGCATCTGCACGTCGACGATGGCATCGACGCTCGTCGGCAGGTCCTTCAGTTCGCCGTTGCGAATGCGCTCGTCGAGCGCCGGATTGTCGATCGGCTCGAAGCGGGCCGATCGACGTTCGAACTCCGCTTGCAGCGCCTGTCGCAGTGTGGGCCCCGGCTCGAAGCCGGTGGTTGCCACGGCGCCTCCCAACCGGGCCAATTCGGCGTTGCGGGCGTTCTTCAACGATGCGCCGATCGCCATGCCCAGCAGTTGCGGCGTCACGGGCGGTGGAGCGTACTCATGCTTCGGTTGCGGATTGTTGGCCCGGTTGAACTGCGCCGTGCTGCCGCCGTCCGGCCACTCCTTGAGCGGCAACATGCCGATGCGTTGCAGCGCGTTCGGCTTGAGCGGCGGCTTCGGCGGACGATTGGCGCAAGCGCCCACAGACGCGGAGCAAAGGGTGATCAGGAGGGTGCGACGCTGCATGAAGTTCGAATCGGCAAGCTGATGCACCGAATCGTAGTCGTGTGCGAGCGCGCGCAGATCGTGGTTTTCTCTGGCCCGTGCTGCGTGCTCAGGCCGACGCGTCGTAGGCGGCGCGAATCCAGGCGAGCAACGCGGCATCGATCTCGGTCGCGCTCGACAGCCGCACCGCGTACTGGCACATGCCGCCCGGCGGCAGCGCCTTCAGTCGCGCATGGGGCGGCAACGACTTGGCATTGAGGCCGACCTCGATCTGCTCCTTCGTCGCCGGCCCCACCATGGCGAACTGCTTCTTGCGGCGCAGGCTGAGGTAGGTCTTCTTAGGCGCCACCTCGAACGTGCCGAGCGTGTCGATCTGCGCCATCAGCGCGTCGTGCAGCGGCCGCAAGCCAGCCTTGGCGCCGGCATAGATCGCGTCCAGCGGATCGTCGCCGCCCGCGGCGGGCGCCTCGGCCTTGGCCGCGTGGGCCAGCGTGTTGGCGTCGCCGTGGCCGAGCGCAAAGCGCTCCATCAGCATACTGCGCACCTCGCCGTGTTTGACCAGGCCGCTCTGCGCAATCACCTCGCGCAGTTGCCCCAGCGTCTTGCCGGTCTTGGTCTCGATGTTGCGCAATTGGGTCGCCAGCGCGGCTAGGGGGTCGGCCATGGTGGTCTCCTCGGTTCTACAGCGGCCAGTGTTCGCTCTTCGTGCGTGCCGGCAGCACGAACTCCAAGTGCTCGAACACGCTGTACATCAGCCGCGTGCCGAGCGGCGGCCGGCCGCTCTCGCAGATCGCCTTCAACGCGTTGACGATCATCGTGCCGCCCGAAGCCATGTCCTTGGCGGTCTTGCTGCCTGCGGCGGCACCGCTCACGCGCAGCGTCACCTGAACGCCGCCCGGCACCTCCTTCAGCTCGTAGCTCACCTGGCACACCGGGTCGTCGTACTGCGTGAAGCGGTGCGTGTGCACGAAGCGGTGCGGCGGTTCGCACTCGAGCACCTCGCCGATGACCAGCGTGTGCTTGCCGCTGCCGGTGCGCATCTGCATCGCGGCACCGGGCACGACGCCGCCGCGGGCGTGCAGCCAGGCGTTGAAGACGGCGCCTTGCGCCTCGCCGGTCTTGGTGAGTTCGCGCCACACGCGCTGGATGTCGGCGGCGACAACGATGCGGAAAGCGAGTTCGGTGGGTGCGGATTCAGACATGGCGGCCTTTCTTCTTCGGCAGGGGGATGACACGCGCACCCTCGGCGTCGTACTTCAGCCGCGTCAGGCGCGCCGACCAGTAGGCGCTGTACTCGGTGGTCCAGCGTTCGTAGATCCATTGAATCGGCACGGCGTTGAACCAAAGGCGTTTCTCGCGGCCTTCGCGCTCGGTGATGACGAGGTCTGCCGCTTCGAGAACGCTCAAGTGCTTCATCACCGCAAAGCGCGTCATCTCGGCGTCGAAGTGTTCACAGACGCGGTTGACATTGCAGCCGGGCTCGGCCTTGAGCACGTCGAGCACGCGCCGCCGCGGCTCGGAAGCGAGCGCGAAAAGCACGCTGTCGAGGGTGTCATCGTCACGGCTGCGGTTCATTATGTGACAAGATAGTCACATAAAAGGCGTGTGTCAAGGGCTGCCTGCGCTCGGCGCAGAACCCTCAGTCGCGCGGAATGACTCGCGGTTTGCCCTGGCCGTCGATCGCCACGTAGGTCAGGTTCGCTTCGGTGACCTTGACGACATGCAGGTTTGCCGGGTCGCGCTCGGCATAGACCTCGACATGCACGGTGACCGAGGTCTTGCCGACGCGCTCGACGCGCGCATAGAACGACAGCAGATCGCCCACGCTCACCGGCTGCTTGAACAGGAACTGATTCACCGCCACCGTGGCGATGCGGCCGCGCGCGATGCGCAGCGGCAGCACGGCGCCGGCAAGGTCCACCTGCGCCATCAGCCAGCCGCCGAAGATGTCGCCGTTGCCGTTGGTGTCGGCCGGCAGCGGCATGACGCGCATCACGAGAGCAGCGCCATCGGGCAACTGCGGTGGGGAGAGCATCAGGCTCGGTGCGGTCATGGTGGCGCTTGTTTTGGGCTGGGTGCCGCTGGCTGGTCCGACAGCAGAGCCTTGGCAAGGAACGCTTCGAGACGACGGTAGTAGTCTGCCTCATTGGCGGGGCTGAAGAAGCCGTGCCCTTCGTCGGCGTAGATGTGCGACTCGATCGCAACGCCGGCCGATTGGGCGGCACGCACAAAGCGCCGTGCGTGGTCGGCCGGCACGCGTTGATCCTCGCCGCCATGCAGGAGCAGCACAGGCACCTTCAGTTCGGCCACGCGCCTGAGCGGCGACGACGCAGCCAGCAACGCCGCGTCTTGCTGCTGGTCTCCGATCAGCGTGGGCATGCCGTAGCGCTTGTATTCCTCGCTGAGGTCGCTCCAGTTGATGTCGTACATCAGGTCGATGTCGGTGACGCCGGCGAAGCTGGCAGCGCAGCGGAATGCGCCCGGATGGACGATCGGCGCCATCAGCGCCGCGTAGCCACCGTAGCTGCCGCCGACCACGCAAACGCGCGCCGGATCGACCCCGGCGTGTTGGCTCGCCCACTGGATCGCATCGACCAGATCGTTCTGCATGCCCGAGCCCCATTGCTTCCAACCGGCCCGGAAGTGCTTGAAGCCATAGCCGTCGCTGCCACGGAACTCGGGCTCGAGCACGCGATAGCCCCGCGTGGCGAGGAACTGCGGTTGTTCGCTCCAGCGCGTGCTGGCGCCGCGCACCCACGGCCCGCCGTGCACCAGCACGACGGCCGGCAACGCCGTCTTGGCATCGGCGCCCGGAGGGTGGGTCACGTACAGCGGCATCGACAGACCATCGCGCGTGGTCACCCTGTGGTATGTGCGCCGGCCCTGCGTGGCTTCGTTCAGCCGCGACCTTGCCACACCGATGCGTTCGAGCGTCGACTTGCTCTTGTCGAACAAGAAATACTCGGCAGCCTGCCGGTCCGAAGTCGAGCGCACGACGAAGAAGCGCGTCGACTGGCAATTGCCGCAGTGCAGCCGATTGCTCCGATCCTTGGGCAGCGCGGCATCGATGGCGTTCTGCACCTGTTGCATGCTGGCGTCGAACCAGACGCTCGTCGGCCGGTCGAGCACCGTGTGCAAGCCCAGCAAGCGCCCGGTCTTGGGATCGGTTTCCAACGAACCCGACAAGTCGAACCCGTTGACTTGCGCCAACGGCTCAGGCGCGATGCGCCGTGATTTGGGGTCCCAGCGGTACAGCGCCTCGGTGTCGCCGGCGAGACGGGCGGAAACGATGACGCTGCCGTCTTCATCGACCCAGCGCGGCGAGAACCCAGATTGCCTCAGCGGATCGAATTCGGCCACCTCGCTCCACTTGTCGTCGCCGGCGGCGCGCCAGAAGATCTTGCTGCGCCCTTTGTTGTGCGAGACGACCATGCGCGGTTGCTTCTGCGCATCGAGCAACCAGGTGCGCACGTTGTCGGGCAGATTCACGTTCAGCGACTGCAGCGAGCGCTTCACGGTGTCCATGCGCGAGAGCTGGATCGAGGTTACGTCGCCTG
>CADEEN010000214.1 GCA_902826345.1 uncultured Burkholderiales bacterium
AGCTTCTTGTCGGCGGAGTCCTCGCCTTCGGGGCTGGCGTGCAGGTTCAAGTAGAACGGCTGGCCTGAAGGCGTTCGCAGCAGCGCCAGCGACTCGCCCCACGGGTTGCCGTCGCGCTTGCCGCGCGGGAAGTTGTGGCCGGCGGCAAGTGCTGCGAAGGCGCGCGAGGACAGCTTCGCGTCGCGAGCCCGCCACTGCCAGTTCCCCGGCATCTGCGCGAACCAGGCGGCGTCGGCCACCAGGTCCACCGGCGACATTTGCAGGCTCGACGCTTCGCCGACCGCGCCGATGGCTTGCGCGGCACGGCGGCCGGCGTCGGCCACCTCGTCGCCGAACACGACCAGGCTGTAGTGGTACTCACCCATGCAGAACTGGCCGTCGCCGAGTTCGTTGAGCGCCACGTCCATCTCGGCGACCTGGCTCGCCACCACGTCGTCGCTGGCGATCAACTGGTCGCGCTGGAGTTCGAGCGCGCGCATGGCCTCTCGCCGCGGCAGGATCGAGAAGCTCTGCGTCTCGATGAACTCGCTGGCCTCGTACAAGAGCGCGTTCAGGATGCCGGGCTGAACTGCGTCGGCGTACTCCTTGATGTCCACGAGAGCCGCGTAGCGGGTGCTTTCGCCAAGGCGTAGTTCGAGCTTGTCGCCGCCGAAGGAGAGGCGCGCGGTGGGCAGCGTGCGGTACAGCGGACCGGCGGCAGCCGGAACGGCACGCCAGCAGCCGTTGACGAGGTAGCCAAGAAACTCGGCGACCTCGGAGTACCGGCGACCGTGTACCTCACGCTCGCCGAGCAGCTCAGGCCCGAAGCCCCGCAACACGCGCGCGACGAGCGCCGAGCGCTCTTCCATGACCCTCAGCGCGTCATCCTGCGCCGCTGCGATGGCTTCAAGTGAGCGCTGTCGCGATTGCAGCGCCCGGCTCACGCGCGACACGTTCGGCCGGTACACGAGCGTCAGGTAGAGCTCGTTGCTCATCATTCGGTGCTTGCCCAGCCGCGCCTGATAGGCGATCGAGAGGTCGCGTGCAAAGCCGGGCTCGCGCGGGTGTTCGAGTTCGTCGCTGACGACCCGGTGCAGCCGATGCGTCCAGACGGCCCATTGGCCGCCGGCGAGGTTGCGCAGCAGGCTGCACAGTGCCTCGTGCCGCTCGGCGATGAGGTGCTCGTCCGCGCACTCGGAGGGCACGCCGTCGAGGCGCCAGACCCGCAGGTAGTCGCCGCCGCGCGTGATCACGTCGTGCGGGCTGACCAGCGACGAGAACGGCACGAAGCGGGCAAGCGGGTTCTCGGCGCCGGCCTGCTTCCAGTACCGCGGCGACGGGCGGGCCCGCGCGAGAACGCCGGCCGAATTCGCTGCCGTGGCGCTTCTAGACGTACCAAGCATCGCGTGCTCCGCGGTACAGGTTCGGCGCGTAGCTGCGCGCCTTCCAGAAGCGCCGGTTGCGATCATGCATCCGCAGCTTGGCCGCGACGAACATCTGCCGGAAGCGCTGGTCATCCTTCGAGGTGACGTAGCGCATCCAGCCGAGCGCCAGAACGACGGCCACCAGCACCGCGAGGGCCACCCACCAGCTCACCAGGATGCCGCCCCACATGATGAGCAGCATCCCGGCGCCGAACAGGATCACGAGCGGCACCAGCGGAATGCCCAGCTTCATGGCCGGACGGGTCGCGCCCTTGTAGATCGCTTCGCCGAGCATCGCCGCACTCGCTGTCAGGTGACGATGTAGCTGGCGAAGGCGGCAGCGCCACCGACCAGCGTGCCACCGATCAGCACGTTCGCCACGTCGGACAAGCGCGCGCCCTGGAAGATCATCTTGAAGCCGGCCCAGATGATCGCGATGGTCACCACGGCGATCGAGATCGTGACCAGGATCGTGTTGACGTTGGTGACCGTCGTGTTGATCTTGTCGAAGCCCTGCGCGTGGGCCAGGAGTGGGGCCATCGTGCCGAACAGCACGGCGGCGGTACGCCGCGGGGCTGCAGCGCGGTTCAAGCGAGGAAGTCTGTTCACGAGCGCTCCTTGCGGTTGGGGAGAGCAGATGCAGCGACCGACGCCAGTACGACTTTGCGCACGTAGCCGTGGCGTACGCCGGTGGTGAAGTTGCCGCTGTAGTAGCAGGACAGTGCAAAGCGCAGCGCTGTCTGCCCGGCATTGTTCGATACGGCCCGCGCGTAGCACTCGCCGAGGACGGACTGCATCGCTGTCAGGCTGATGCACGGATCGAGTGCAGCGCGCGGTGTGAGGCCGAGGCGCGCGAAGTTGCTGACGTTGATCTGCCCGAGGCCGACGCTGTAGTTCCAGCCTGCCGCCTGCAGCGCTTCAATCGTCGCGAGCGCTTCAGCCCGCGTGCGCGGCTGGCGATCGAGTGCGCCGCCGACCACGCCGATCGCAAACGGGTTGAAGCTGCTCTCAACGCGGGCGACGGCACGAGCAGTGTCCGGATGAACCTGCGGCGCGCACGCCAGCGCGAGAGCAAGGAAGGTGGCGGTGTCCACATCGGGCCTCAATCAGGGCGTGTCGGCTGTCGGCGGCGGGAGTGACGCCAACCAGTTGGCGTAGTCGTCGTCGAAGCGTTTGTCCCAGGTGCCGAGCTGGGTCTTGGCCGCCGGGCTGAACTCGGTCACCGAGTCGCCGCCGAAGGTCCACCAGGTGCGAGAGAACGGTGCGCCGTTGATCGAGACCGAAATCGCGCCGCTGTAGTCGCACTGGTAGATCGGCGCGCTCTCACCGTCGATGACGCGCGTGTACTGCGGTGGGCAGAACGCGGGGGCGTTCGACCAGGCGTGATTCGCGTTGTTGCTGGCGCCGGACATGCTGCACGTCGGGAACGGCTTGCCCCGCGCCAAGTCGCGGAAGAGCTGCTTGACTGGCGGCACGCATTGCGGGATCGCGCGCCAGCTTGGTGCCGCGAGGCATAGCAACACGAGGCAACCGTCTACCGCACGGGCGGAGATCGGCGCGACAATCGAGGCGACGAACACCATGGCGATCGCCAACGAGCCCATGGTTGCGCGACATGGGTTGAACTGGTGTTTGGCGGCTTGAAGAGCGCAAAGGTGCGAAGCTGTTCGCATGGTGTTTCCTCACTCAGGGCACTGCCCGTGTGCGATGCAGTGCGCTATCGATCTCTGTGTGGAAACTCTAGAAGCGATTGCTCCCCGTTCGCATGCTGGATTCGGGGCGTTTTCTAGCGCGGGCGTCAGATGAGTTCGTACAGACGCGCCAAGCGGACCGCATCGCGTCGGTTGGCGACACCCAGTCGGTTGTTCAAGCGCTGAAACCGGCAATCGATCGTGATCGGCCGCGTGTGCAGTGCTCGTGCGATCTCTTTGCTGCCGTGCCCTGCGGCTTCATGCCGTAGAAGTAGCAGATCGCCGTCTGTCAGATGCGCGCGGGCGCTCAGCTCGCCGCGCATGCAGCGATGGCACCAGTCGTGAAGCTCCATTGCCAGGCCGCGCAGCAAGGGTCTGATCGATGCAAAGCCGCGGCTCTCGAAGCAGCCGGCAGTCTTCGAGCCGACACACAGCACACCAACCTGTGACGGCCCGTGCGGCGACGGTGCCGGCACGATCACCGCGGACGCGAAGCCGTGAACAGCAGCGGCTTCTACGATAGTTCGCTGTCGTTCCTCGTGAACCGCAACTTGCGTCGCAAGCGTCGGAGCGCTGTGACGGCGCGCGTACTCCAGCCAGGGGTCCTCAGCCGCCCAGCGATGACTGGCATACAGGCTCGGCCACTCCGGATCGCAGGCATGGAGTGATCGATACGACGTGAAGATGGCGTCATCGTGGGTGAAGGCCGTGAACACAGCCGCGTCTGCACCCATCGCCCATGCTGCGCGCTGCATCAGCCCGATGACCTCGGCATCCTCTTCGGCTCCATCGATGGCCACGATGCTCGCGCGAACCTCATTGGCATCCGCCTCGACCGCTGCGGGCGCGATCGTTGGGAAAGGCTCACGGGTCGGTGGCAAGGAACTCATGGCCGATCCCGATCAATCGTTCGTAGACCAAGGGGTGTTCGAAGCGCACCGCATCCGCACCGAGCCAGCGCTCGAATTCGTCTAGGCTCGCGAGAACCACCGCCTGAATCACCTGCGTCCCCAGGGGTCGACGTTGCGTGCGCTGAATCGAAAGCCCGCGAGGCGTGCGCACGATCAGGTAGGTGACCGATCCATCTTCCGTGGTCAGTTCGACGCTGCCTGCCGTGAACTTGCCTGACGGCGATGCAGCCGGACCTGCGTTACCGGCCAGCCGCCGCCTGCTGATCAGGCGCACAGTTTTCGGTGGCAGGCAGTTTGGTGCTTCGGGATCGAGCGGCGTCAACGGTTGCGCTGACTTGGGAGCACTCGCGGTGACCGCGCTCTCGGGCTCGCGTTCGGGTGTTTGAGACATCGACGACTCCTGCACAACGCGCCGCTGCAAGGGCAGCCGAACACGCGCAAGTCAGAGTACGAAGCCGTCTCATGCGGTGTCAACGCTTCCAGGGCCGTCGCCGCAAATGTTCCGACTGATCAAAAAAGCTAAACGCGCTCTCCCGCATCAGCACGCGCCAGTTGCTCAAGCACACGCATCGCGTTGTCGGCTTGCTCTACGGGCACGAACAGGTGGTCATGATGAAACGCCGACACGGCATTGCAGGCGATGCCTGCCGCGGCGAGTGCTGTCGCTACGCGCGCGATGAAGCCCACCGCATGCAATGCCGAATGCACGCTCAGCGTGATCAGTCTCGATTCGAACTGATGGCCGATGCCGAGGCGCAACGCGTCCTCACGCTGCACAACAGCCGTCAGGCCCTCGGACTCGCGAAACGTGCAGATCGGCTGTAATCCTGGGGGCAGGCTGAAGTCGGCGAAGGTGCAATACACGAACCTTGCGGCGTGCATCTCGGGCGCGATGCTGCGCTGCAGGGTGGCCAGGTCGCTCTCGCCGAGCTGGGTGCAGTTGCTCATGGGGCTCCGGGGGCAGGACTGTTGCCGCTCTCATTATGCGGATCAAGGCGACTTGAGACCGCCGCGTCGCCCACCCGACGCACCGGTTTAGCGAAGTTGCACCACCCCGAATTTTCCTAAACGCTGCGCACGTCGTGGATTGACTTGGTACGTTCCAGGCCTTGCGGGGACTGTGCGTTTCAGTCCGCCGTCTGACCCAAGGTCAACACGATCCTCGGCGTGCCCGGGGGAAAGGACGCGGCCCATGCTTCCACGCCCCGCCATCCTTGCGGACCTCACCGCGGTGCGCAACGAGTTGCAGGCTCACGAGAGCGTTCGTCGAGACTTGTTGCGCGTCCATCCCCTTCGACCCTTGGCTGACATCGCGTTCGACTGGCTGGCCGTGGCGCTGGCGGTGGCACTCGTCGTCGATTTCGGCCTCTGGTGCATACCCCTTGCAGTCGTGCTGATTGGCAATCGCCAGCGTGCGCTCGGCAACATCCTGCATGACGCAGGTCACCGCAACCTGAGTCGCGAACCGATCGTCAACGATTGGATCGCAGGTTTACTGGTGGCGCCGCTCCTGTTCGCGAGCCTCTCCCGGTATCGGGCGACGCACTTTCGCCACCATCAGGCACTGGGCGACGCCACGCTCGACCCCGACATCCTGCCTGCGCCGAGCCTCGACAGTTGGCGCCGCACGTACTGGAGCAATCTCTCGTCGTGGCATAACTGGGTCGGCTCGGTCGTCGGGCATCTGGCCGACCCAGACGTCCTGTGGGTCAGCAAGGCCTACATCGCAATATGGTGGTGTGTCGTTGGCGTTGCGATCGGCACGGTTGCGGGTGGCCAAGTGCTCTGCACCGCACTTGCCCTTTGGCTGCTGTCTCGCGCAACGGTGTTCCATGCCATCACAATGTTCCGTGAGATGTGCGATCACGTCGGTCTGACGCCCGGCGGCATCTTTTCCTTCACGCGCGACATGACCTGTCGCGGGCCTTGGCGCTGGCTCATCCATCCTCGCAACAACGGCTTTCACCTGACCCACCACTTGTGCCCGGCTGTGCCGTACTACAGGCTGCCCCAGGCGCAAGAGCTGTTTGTCTCGACGCCCTCATACCGGAAGAGGGCCGTGGTCTGCAAAGCCTACTTCGGCGGGTGGCACTCCGTTACCCCGAGCTGGTCGGGAGCACGCGCATGAGCGGGCGCGTGCTGGGTGCGCTGCAGGTCGCGGTGATGTTGATCGCCGCCAGCTACGGCATCGGCTTCCTGTTCGGGTCGGGCGAGGCGGCGCTGACGCAGGGCATGGCCGGCGGACTGTATGGCGTGGCCACGGCCGCGGGCATGCTGGTGCTGGCCACCGTGGCCAAGCCGCTTTGGCGCTCGGGCGTACCGGTCTGGGATCTCTTCGGTGCGGCCTTCGGCCCGGCCAGCCAGATGGCGGTAGCGTTGCTCTCACTGCTCTGGATGGCCGGCGTGCTGGCCGCCCAGGTACACGGCGGTATTGCGGTGCTCGGACTGCTCGGCCTGTCGTCGCCCTGGACCTACGCCGTCGTGTTGGTCCTGATCTACGGGGCGTCGCTCCTCGATCTGCGGCTGGCATCCGCAGTCTTCAGCGTTTGCCTTCTCGCGAGTGCCGTGGTGCTGGCCTATGCCTTGTTCGCGTCTGGCGGCGCATCGATCTATGCCAGCGCGCTGCCGCGTTTCGTCGCTGATCTCGGTCGCATGGATGCGCAACGGCTGTTCGCGGCCACGCTCGCCGTCGGCGTGCTGGTCTGCCTCGGCGCCGACTACCACCAGTTCGTCGTCGCCGGGCGCAGCGCCTCCGCCGCAGCTTGGGGCTGCCTGCTCGCCAGTGTGGGCTTGGTCTTGCTGGCCTTACTTCCGCCGGCCGTCGTCGTCGCCATGCAAGACGCAGGCGCCTTGGACGGCCTGGCCGAATCCAAGCAAATCATCCCCTTCATCTTGTCTCGCGTTGCGCAGACGTTGGGACCCGGTGCCGACAAGCTCATGCTCGCTGCGCTCGTGGCTGCAGCGCTCGGCTCGGGTGCTGCGATCCTGCGGGCGATGACGAGTGCGCTCGCATCGACACTGCCTGGCCAGCAATGGCAGCAACATCCGGGGTTAGGCGCGGTCGCGCTGGCCATCGGCGCTGCTTTGGCTGCGCGGGGCCAGGGCATTGTCGACACGATGGTCTCGATCAACCTTGTGTACATCGCCAGTGTCACGGTGCCGTTCGCTGCCCTCGTGCTCGGAATCAGGCTTGCACCTTGCGAAGCCCTGCTCATCATGGGTGCAGGGTTCGCGGGGTCTGCGGTGGCCTATGGACTTGGATGGGTGGGTTGGTTGGGCGCGAATGCTGATCTGATGAGCCTTCTGGCCGGCCTGGGCATGGCGGG
>CADEEN010000215.1 GCA_902826345.1 uncultured Burkholderiales bacterium
CGCGCTCACCGCCGATGCCACGCCGGCCACGGTGGCCATCGAGCGGCGCAAGTTGAAGGCGCAGCAGCGTGACGAACGCCGGCAACGGCAGCGCGATTACGCGGCCACGCTGGCGCTGCTGCAATCGCGCGGCGTCAAGGGATTGCCGGAAGCGGCGCCGGCCAAGCGCGCTCGACGCCGCGCGCCGGGCGCTGCGGCACCGGCCGCGCGCAGCGGCCCGCTGCGCGTCTTCGCCGAAGGCGATTCGTGGTTCGACTACCCGGTGCCGTTCTTCGGCGGCGGCCTGGTGCCACGCCTCGAAGACCGATTGGGTGTGCCGATCCTGAACCTGGCGAAGGCGGGCGACGAATCACGCTACATGCTCGGCGTCGAGCAGCGCCAGTTGATCGCGCGCCACCTGAGCGACGGCTGCCCCGACGGCACGCCGTGGGAGCTGATGCTGTTCTCCGGCGGCGGCAACGACATCGTCTCGAATCCGCTGGCGCTGTGGCTGCGCGACTTCGACGCCACGGTGCCGGCGGCGCAGTTGATCAACGGCGCACGCTACAAGAACGCGCTGGCGCTGGTGGGCGCGGCGTACGAGGATCTGATCGCGATGCGCGACCTGCTGAGCCCCGACACGCACCTCGTCTTCCACGGCTACGACTTCGCCATCCCCGACGGCCGCGGCATCTGCCATCTGGGGCCGTGGCTGAAGCCGGCCTTCGACCTGCGCGGCTTCCCGGGCGACCTCAACGCGTCGAGCCAGGTCGTACAGGAGATGCTGACGCAGTTCGCGGCGATGCTGAAGGCGCTGCAGTCGCACCCGCGCGTGACCTACGTCGATGCGCAGGGCACGTTGCCGGCGGCGCCTTCGTCATGGCACAACGAGATGCACCCGTCCAAGGGCGGCTTCAACCAGATCGCCGATGTTTTTCATGCGCAGATCAAGGCGCTGTTTCCGGGGCGGGTGGTGGACTGATCGCGCCGCAGCACTATGGTTTGGCGGCAATCGATTTCGGCGCCGACGACGAGCCGCGGATGAGGCTGCGCATGGCGTTGAGGTTGTCGACACGCTCACGAGAGGACGGATGCCGGTCGATCGGGCTGCTGACTTCCTTGACCAGCGCGCCGAGCGTCGCCACGTCGGCCTGAGCGCCGCGGGCTGGTTTTTTCTCGGCGGTGGCTGGCGGCGACGACGGCGGCGCCGATCCATCGGCCGGCAGCGACGCGATGAAGCTGGCGATCGCAGCCTCGACATCGCGGCTGTCGTCGAGCGCCTCGTGCAGAACGCGCACCGCGCAGGAATCCGACTGCAGTTCCTGCTCGACATAGTGCTGCTGAAAGACCTGGTGACCCGCCGTCGCCGTCTTCAGCACGCCGGCGCTGATGGCCGACGGGTCCTTGAGCATGCCCACCAGATCCGAGGTCGAGCCGGTGAGTGAAATGGTGTCGATGAGGCGGGCCTGCGCGATCCGCGTCTCGTGGCGGCGCAGCACATGAGCGAGTTCGTGCGCCAGCGCGAAGCGCGCCTTCGCCGGGTTGGCGTCACGAAACAAGCCGGCATCCAGGTAGACGATGCCACCGGGCAGCGCGATCGCGTTGTCTTCGTTCGACTTGCGGATGTGCAACTCGAACTTGTAGGGATGCTCCTGCTTCACGCCGCCGAGCAAGGCCGCCAGCAGCGCGTCGGCCTTCGGATACAGGCGCTTGCCGAGCGCACTGTTGCGCTCGACGAGGTCTCCGGCTGCCACCGCCTGATCGTGGATGGCGCGTCCATAGCGCTTTTCCAACGACATCGGCATCCAGTTCAGCTTCAGCGCGCGCTCGCGCACCGAGCGCGAGATCTGGTGCTTGGACGCGGTCACCTGCTTGTCTTTCGCGCCCCCGGTCAAGAAGCCCGGCAGCGACTCGCTCGCCCCGGCTGCCGCCAACGCAGTCAGGTCGGCAAAGTTGGCATTGAGCGCAAACGGCAGCACCACGCGGTCGCAATGCTTGTCGAGTTCGGCGCTGCTGAGCGTGACGCGCTTGCGGCCGACCATCACGGTTGCGGCATCGATCTTTGCGTTCTTGCCGCGAGGCGCCGCGGCGGGGGAAGGCGAAGGCGCGGCGGAAGGCTCGGGCGCCACTGCCGGCGCGGGCACTGGCGCTGGTGCCGACGCCGCGCCGGCCTTGTTGCGCAGCGAGTCGAGAAAGCCGCCGGCTTTTTCGAGCAGGTCGGCATGGGCGGCGGCGGCCAGCGTGGCGCCACACACAAACAGCACGGCGGATCTCGAGGCCATCACTTTGCTCCTGAAGACTGGAACAACTCAGCCATCAGCAGCTCGCGGGCGCTGAAGTAGCCCAGGTCGTCGAGCACCGCTGCCTCGACGGCCTTGCGTGCGGTGGGGTCCGAGACACCGCTCACCGCCATGTTCAGCTTCGACGTGAACTCCGCGTCGGCTCGGGCGGCAGCCAGTTCTTTCTGAGCTTCCGCAAGGTCCAGCGGCTTGTCGTTGAGCTTGCGGCCGCCGGCTCGTTTGCCGTTCTGCAACTCGGTCAGAACGCGCAGCACGCTGCTGCACTGTTCTCCAGTCAGCGCCGTCCACACCGCCGAGACAAGATCGGACTTTTTGAGCTGATTGACGTCTTTGAGACATGGCGGCTGCTGGGGCGCGGCTCCTTGGGCCGCAGCGGCCAAAGGCACGGTCAGCCCGCCCAACATGGCGACCAGCGCCATCATCAATTTCGACCACTTGCCACTTGCCATGGTGCAGCACTCCTAATGCTCGTGGATCAACTTAAACAGCGTATACAGAACCAGCAGAATGGCTATGAAGCGTGGTGACCTTCCTGCCGCCACTGCAAGCCATTTCGCAGGTTCAGGCTCCTTCCTGTTGCCAGATGCATGGGCTTCTTCAAGCACGTCGTTGGCGCTGTGAACGCTGCCGCTGACCATCGCCTCGACCAGTATGGCCAATGCGACGGGTAGAGGACTGACCCAGATACCAAAACGCGCATAGAGCTCGGCGCACAGATAAACCAGGATCAACAGCGAAGGCACGAAGAAGAGGAACAACAAGAACAACCACCGGTAAGCCACCTTCGGGTGCTGCCACACGCTGGTCTTTGCCACCACCTTCGGGCGTTGCCACGGATTGAATCGTGGCGCCGACGGCGCACGTTGCTCAAAGTACCTGCGCCACATCGCGTGCACGAAGGGGCCAAAGACAAGGCCACCGAGAAACACGTCGCCCACAAAACCCCAGTAGTGCCGCGTGTGGGCGCGCATCTGCGCCGCGATAGCCGCATGGGCTTGAACACCGGTGCGCTTGCCCAGCGGCGTCAGATACCGGTCCTCCTCGAGGCCGTAGCTGCCGCCGAAGAGAACAAAGCGGATGTCGCACGGCCCGTGCCTCGTCTCTGCGTTGTAGGGCTGGGGGCCCGCCAGACACGGGTCGCCGAATGTCAGCGGGCGACCACCGTTGTGGAGGTGGCGCGTCTCGAAGAACGAGATGGAGCGCCGAAGAAACGCGCGGTTGTCGGACTCAGCGCCGGCACGGATCGACGCCGGCCGCTCGGGGCGCGGAATCTCATGGCAGCCGTCGGGGCGACGGTAGAGCAAACGCGGTTCCGAGCAGAGCCGCCGCGCGACCAACTCGGCCAGCGGCAGGTGCCCGGCGCCGACATACCCGTCCGGCGGGAACAAGTAGTCGTACACCATGCCGAAACGCAGACTGAGTTCCGAGTCGCCGAACTCGACATGAGGAAAATCGGACGAACTCGCCCAAGCCTCGCCCTTCTTGCGTCCTTGGGTGGGCGATAGCGGAGTGATCGTGATGATGCGTTCACCATTGGCCGGCTCCGCCAGCACGCGTTCGAGTTCACATTGGCAGCGCGCCTGCGTCGTTCTCATCGACTGGCAAGGCGGCTTGCTCACGGCGCTCATATCGCCGGGACGTTGGCTGCTCACCCGATCCCACTCTTCCTGGTAGCTCGCAGCATCGATCGGCGACAGGTCGAAGTCGATGGCCAATACGCGCAGGTTCTGGTTGGCCAACAACGTCGTCAAGTCGGAGGCCATCGCGCACCGGTTCAGCGGCGACGCGCCCTCGTACTTTTTCTGGTAGTGAGCTTCGTTGAGTTCCAGCACTGCGAGGTGGCGCCGGGCATCGTGGTCTTGCGGCGGCGCTGGCACGTAGATCTCCGCAACAGACGCCAGCAATATCGTTGCCGGCAGTTCCAGCGGCAGTTCCGCCCGGTTGAAGAGGTGGATGATGCTGGCAACGACAGCGGCGACATACAAATGGTGAAGGACCTTCCTCGCTCGCGGCCAACGCGCGTGGTTGGAAGCATCCTCAGTCATGGCGAAGACTGCGTTCGCGGTAGCCGCTCAAACGCATCAATCTCCCTGTCGTCCGTGCGCGCTCATTCATTGGGCGAGCTCATCTTCGCTTGGATTGAAGGCGCCCGGCGGGCATCCTGAAGCGCTTCGATTCTCTTGACGAACCTTTATTCGTCAAGCGGACGACCCCAACTTAGGGGTGACCAACCTTGCGCGCGGCGCACTGATTTCTTCGCTACGCCACGAACAACCCGCGATACCTCTCGCGCAGCAGGTTCTTCTGCACCTTGCCCATCTGGTTGCGCGGCAGTTCGGCTTCGACGAAGACGCGCTTGGGCACTTTGAATGCGGCGATGCTGTTCTTCATCGCCGCGATCAATGTCTGCGCGTCGAGCGTGGCACCGGGCTTGGCGATGACGACGGCGATCACCGCTTCGCCGAAGTCGGCGTGCGGCAGGCCGATGACGGCGCTTTCGGCCACCCCCGGCTGCTCGTTCAGGTAGCCCTCGATCTCGGCCGGGTAGACGTTGTAGCCGCCGCTGATGATCAGGTCCTTGCTGCGGCCGACGATGCTGACGACGCCGTGTTCGTCGACCTTGCCGACGTCGCCGGTCTTGAACCAGAGGTCGGTCGTGAACTCCTCGGCCGTCTTCTCCGGCATGCGCCAGTAGCCTTTGAAGACGTTCGGCCCCTTGACCTCGATCTGCCCGATCTCGCCGCCGCGGCAGGACTGGCCTTTGTCGTCGTGGATGCGCAGCTGCACACCGGGCAGCGGTTTGCCGACGGTGCCGGCGCGACGCTCGCCGTCCTTGGCGTGATAGGCGTTGGAGGTGAGCATCACCGTCTCGCTCATGCCGTAACGCTCGACGATGGTGTGCCCCGTGCGTTCGCGCCAGGCGTCGAAGGTTTCGGGCAGCAACGGCGCCGAGCCGGCGATGAACAGGCGCATGTTCGAAGCTGCTGCTTTCGTCAGAGAAGGTTCGGCGAGCATGCGCACGTACAGCGTCGGCACGCCCATCATCACCGTGGCGCGCGCCATCTCGCGGATCGTCGCGCGCGGATCGAACTTCTCGAACCAGAGCATCTTGCTGCCGCTGATCAGCGCGCCGTGGATGGCGACGAACAGGCCGTGCACGTGGAAGATCGGCAAGGCGTGGATAAGCACGTCACTGGCCTGCCAACCCCAGTAGTCTTTCAACGTCAGCGCGTTCGACGACAGGTTGCCGTGCGTCAGCATCGCGCCCTTGCTGCGCCCCGTTGTACCGCTGGTGTAGAGGATGGCGGCGAGATCGCCGGCGCTGCGCTCGGCCACGTCGTGCTCGTCGCTCATGAACACCGCACGGTCGAGCAGCGTGCCGCTGCGGTCGTTGTCGAGCGTGAAGACGTTGCGCACGCCGGCCGCAAACGCCAGCTTGCTGAGCCACGGGAAGTTGCGCTTCGCGCAGACCACGACCGCGGGCTCGGCGTTGCCGATGAAGTACGCCAGCTCGCCCGCTTGGTAGGCGGTGTTCAGCGGCAGATAGACATGACCGGCGCGCAGCACCGCCAGGTAGAGCATCAGCGACTCGACGCTCTTGTCGGCGTGCACGGCGATGCGTGAGCTGGCGGGGATGCCCAGGCCATCGATCAGGTTGGCGATGCGTGCGCTCGCGCGGTCGAGATCGCGCCACGAGTAATAGAGCGGCGCCGGTGTGTCGCAGGTCTCGACCGCGGTGGCGTCGAGGTCGGCGGGGAAGCCGGCGCGCAGCCCGGAGAACAGGTTTCGATCAGGCATCGTTTTTCTTTCTTCTAGAAGCGCGGCGTTCGCTTTTGGTTGAACGCGGCCAGACCCTCGCGATGCTCGTCGCTGGCCGCGTAGGCATAGTGCGGCGCGCGCTCGGCATGGCTGCTGCGTGCGCCGTGCGTGAACTGGCGCAATGCGCGTTTGTTCAGGCGCAGCGCCTGCGGCGACAGCGCGGCGATGCGAACCGCCGTGGCCTGTGCTTCGGCAGCCACATCACCATCGGCGACGACGCGCGTGACCAGGCCGCGCGCCAGCGCTTCCTGCGCGCCGAGCACGCGAGCTTCGATCAGCAGCTCGCGCAGCAGCGTCGGGCCGATCACCGCGGCGACGATCTCCAACTCTGCCGGCGCGAGAGGAAAGCCGAGCTTGGCGATCGGCACGCCGAAGCGCGCGCCGGCGCCGGCGATGCGGATGTCGCAGCAGGCCGCGATCTCCAGGCCGCCGCCGATGCACGCACCGTCGATCTGCGCCACCAGCGGCAGGTCGCAATCGAGCAGCGCCTGCAGCGCGGGGCGCACGTCTTCTTCGTGAAAGCGAGCCAGCGTGTCGGCGCTGAAGCGGAACTGAGGGAACTCTTCGATGTCGCCACCGGAAGCGAACTGCCCGCCCTCACCGGCGACGACAACGACACGCACGCCGTCGCCCTGCGTGCTCAAGCGCGCCACCTGCGCGCGCAATTCGCGCCACATCGCGACCGACAGCGCGTTCAACTTGCCCGGGTTCGACAGCGTCAAACGCGCGATGCCCGCCGCGTCGGGCGCGTCGAACTGGACGTGACCCGACATCAGTCGAGCTTGACGCCGGAGTTCTTGACGACTTCGGCCCAGCGTTTGATCTCGGCCGAAACAAAACGCCCGTAGTCGTCGCCCCACAGGTTCGGCGTTTCGGTGCCCAGGCCCGTCCACGTGGCTTTCAGCTCGTCGCTGTTGAGGGCCTTGCGCAACTCGGTCTGCATGGCGGTGATCAGCTCACGCGGCGTGCCCTTGGGCGCCCACAGGCCGTACCAGGTGGCGACGTCGTAGTTCGGCGCGCCGCCCGCCTTGGCCAGCGGCACGTCGGCAAATCCCGGCGCGGGTTTGCCAGCGGCCACGGCGATGGCGCGGATGCGTCCGCTCTTGATGTGCGTCGCCGACGAGCCGAGGCCGTCGAACATCAGGTCCACCTGGCCCGCTACCAGGTCCTGCAACGCCGGGCCGGCACCGCGGTACGGGATGTGGGTGATGAAGGTC
>CADEEN010000216.1 GCA_902826345.1 uncultured Burkholderiales bacterium
GCCGACGGCGATACCAGCAGCCTGTACAACCTGCTGCGCACCCAGGGCGCGGACGGCAGGATCAGCCTGCGCGAGGCGATCATCGCCGCCAACAACAGCGCCAACGGCAGCGGCGGCGCCGACCGCATCCACTTCAACATCGCCGATGCGCTGGTCGGCGGCGCGCACAGCATCAACCTCGCGTCGGCGCTGCCGTCGATCGACCAGGCGCTGATCATCGACGCCGGCACCGAGCCCGATGCCGCAGCCGGGCCGGTGGTCCAACTCAACGGCGCCGGCGCGGGTGCCGGCGTCAGCGGGCTGTTCATTGCCGCAGGCAGCGACGGCAGCACGGTCCGCGGCCTGGTCATCAACCGCTTCGCCGCCAGCGGCATCGTGGTGCAAGCCGACAACGTGGTGATCGTCGGCAACTACATCGGCACCGACGTCAGCGGCAGCATCGATCTCGGCAACGCCAACGACGGCATCTTCCTCGGCTCCGACGCCGCCAACGCCGTCATCGGCGGCGCCGCGGCGGCCGACGCGAACCTGATTTCGGGCAACAACGGCCGCGGCATCGCGATCGACACCGGCACCGGCGCCCACCTGATCGAAGGCAACCGCATCGGCACCAACGCCGCCGGCACGGCCGACCTCGGCAACAGCGGCCACGGCATCGACATCAACAACTCGGCCGGCAACACGCTGCGCGGCAACCTGATCTCGGGCAACGACGGCAACGGCGTCATCTTCTTCGGCGAGGGCAGCGACGGCAACGTGCTGCAGGGCAACCGCATCGGCACCAACGCCGACGGCACGGCGGCCATCGGCAACAGCCAGGACGGCATCTTCGTGATGGGCGGCGCCGACGACAACCTGATCGGCGGCACCACGGCAGCGCAGCGCAACCTGATCTCGGGCAACGTCGGCGACGGCATCGAGATGATCGATGACGGCACCACCGGCAACACCGTGTCGGGCAACTACATCGGCACCGACGCCGGCGGACTGGTTGCGCTCGGCAACGGCCGCTTCGGCGTCGTGATCTTCAACGGCGTGGCAGGCACCACCATCGGCGGCACCGCGCCCGGGGCGGGCAACGTGATTGCGGGCAATGCCAACGCTGGCATCTGGATCGACGGCAACAACAACGCCGCCACGGCGGGCACGCTGGTGCAGGGCAACATCGTCGGTCTCGACAAGGACGGTGCGGCGGCCATCGGCAACGGCACCGGGCCCGGCATCCACGTCTTCGCCGGAGCGGTCAACACTCTGATCGGCGGCGCCAGCGCTGCGGCGCGCAATATCGTCTCCGGCCACAACGACGACGGCATCTACATCAGCGGCGCCACGACCACCGGCACGCTGGTGCAGGGCAACTACATCGGCACCGACATCACCGGGATGCTCGCCCGCGGCAACGCCGGCAGCGGCATCGAGACCGCCAGCGGCGCCAACGGCAACACCATCGGCGGCGCGGTGGCAGGCGCCGGCAACGTGATTTCAGGCAACAGCCTCAGCGGCGTCATGCTCGGCGGGACGAACGACGTGGTCGAAGGCAACCTGATCGGCCTGAACGCCGCCGGCAACGCCGACCTCGGCAACGGCGACAGCGGCGTCGAGGTCATCGGCGCGAACCACCGCATCGGCGGCACGAGTGCGGCGCAGCGCAACGTGATCTCGGGCAACGACTACAGCGGCATCTACGTCGATCCCGGGTCCGACGGTCTGCAGGTGTTCGGCAACTACATCGGCACCGACATCACCGGTGCGCTGGCGATCGGCAACGGCGTCGATGGCGTGCGCTTCTCAACCTCGGGCAGCCCGAGCAACGCGCAGATCGGCGGCGCGGCTGCCGGCGAGGGCAACGTCATCGCCGGCAACACCGGCAGCGGCGTGCGCCTGACCGGCAACAACCACAGCGTCGTCGGCAACAGCATCGGCCTCGGCGCCGCCGGGGCGGCGCTGGGCAACAGCGGCAACGGTGTGACCGTCACCAGCGGCAGCGGGCACTCGATCCGCCAGAACGCCATCGCGAACAACGGCGGCCTCGGCATCGACCTCGGCGGCGACGGCGTCACCGCCAACGACACCGGCGACGGCGACAGCGGCGCCAACGGCCTGCAGAACTTCCCGCTGCTGGCCAGCGCCAACTCGAGCGGCGGCAACACGACGATCAGCGGCACGATCAACACCACGGCGGGCATCGCCACCTACCGCATCGAGTTCTTCAGCTCGCCCGCAGGCGATGCCAGCGGCTACGGCGAAGGCGCGGTCTATCTCGGCTTCACCGAAGTCACGACCGACGGCAGCGGCAACGCCGACATCAACGCGCTGCTGTCCGGCGTGTCGGTGACGGCCGGACACGTGATCAGCGCCACGGCGACGGTCAAGACAGGGCCCAGCACCTACGGCGACACCTCGGAGTTCTCGGCCCACGTGGCCTGCCAGACACCGCCGGTCACCACCGTGCCCGGAGCGCAGCCGGTGGTCGAAGACACGGCGCTGGTGATCAGCGGCGTGTCGGTGGCCGACCCCGACGGCAACCTGGCGAGCGTGCGGCTGACGGTGATCAACGGCACGCTCAACGTCAGCCTGGCCGGCGGTGCCTCGATCAGCGCCGGCGCGAATGCGAGCGCAAGCCTGACGCTGTCGGGCACGCAGGCACAGATCAACGCGGCGCTGGCGGCGATCAGCTACCAAGGCACGATCAACTTCAACGGCAGCGACACGCTGACCGTGCTGTCCACCGACGCGTTCGGCGCAACCGACAGCGACACGGTGGCGATCACGGTGAGCGCGGTCAACGACGCGCCGATGGTCACGACGAGCGGCAGCGCACTGGCCTACACCGAGAACGCGGTCGCCGTCGCCGTCGATGCCGGCCTCGTGCTCACCGACGTGGACAGCGCCACGCTCGCCGGCGCGACGGTGAGCATCTCCGCCAACTTCGCGAGCGGCGAAGACACGCTGGCCTTCACCGACCAGAACGGCATCAGCGGCAGCTGGAACGCGGGCAGCGGCGTGCTGACGCTCTCCGGCAGCGCCACGCTGGCGCAATACCAGGCGGCGCTGCGCGGGGTCACCTACGTCAACGCCTCCGACAACCCGAGCACCGCAACGCGCACGGTGTCGTTCGTCGTCAACGACGGCGCGGCCGGCAGCAACAGCGCCACGCGCGACATCGCCGTCAGCGCCGTCAACGACGCGCCGCTGATCACGAGCAACGGCGCCGGCGCGACGGCGGCGATCAGCGTGGCCGAGAACACGACCGCGTTGACCACCGTGACGTCGAGCGACGTCGATGGTGGCAGCGCGGTCTACAGCATCGTCGCCGGCGGCGACGGCGCGCAGTTCACCATCGACGCCTCGACCGGCGTGCTGACCTTCATCGCCGCGCCCGACTTCGAAGCGCCGACCGACGCCGGCGGCAACAACGTCTACGACGTGACGCTGCGGGTCAGCGACGGCAACGGCGGCCCGGCGACGCAGGCGCTCGCGGTGACGGTGACCGACGTGTCGAACACGCTCGTCGTCACCACCACCGCCGACAGCAACGACACCGGCCTCGGCGGCAGCTTCACCATCGAGCAGCTCAACGCCAATCGCGGCAGCGACAACGCGGTCTCGCTGCGCGAGGCGCTGATCGCGGCCAACACGACCGCGGGCGCCGACACCATCAGCTTCGCCATCGCCGGCACCGGTGTGCACACGATCGACGTGGCGAGCGCGCTGCCGACGATCACCGACACGGTGGTCCTCGACGCCAGCAGCGACGACAGCTTCGCCGCCAACGGCGGCCGGCCGGCGATCGTCCTCGACGGCAACGACCTCGCCGCCGATGGCCTGACGCTCGGCAGCACGGCCGACGGCAGCACGGTGCGTGGCTTCGTCATCCGCGACTTCGGCGGCCACGGCCTGTGGATTCAGGCCGGCGCCGACGGCAACACCATCGCCGGCAACTTTATCGGCAGCTTCACCGCAGCCGGGGTCAATGCGGCCGGCGAAGGCAACGGCGGCAGCGGCGTCTGGGTCGAAGGCGCGAACAACACCATCGGCGGCACGGCCGCGGCCGACCGCAACCTGCTCGCCGGCAACGGCAACAACGGAATCGGCATCGGCGGCGACGGCAACACGGTGCAGGGCAACTTTCTGGGCACCGACACCAGCGGCAACGCCGCCATCGGCCAGGGTAGCAACAACCTCTACATCACCGGCAGCAACAACCGGATCGGCGGCAGCGCGGCCGGCGCGGGCAACCTGTCTTCCGCGTCGCCGTATGCCGGCATCTTCATCACCGGCGGCAGCGGCACCGTGGTCGAGGGCAACCGCATCGGCACCAATGCCGCCGGCACCGCGGCGCTCGGCAATGCCGCGCACGGCATCGAGATCTGGTCGTCGAACGGCAACACCATCGGCGGCGCCACGGCCGGCGCCGGCAACCTGATCTCGGGCAACAGCGGACACGGCCTGTTCATCAACGCCAGCAGCGGCAACGTGGTGCAGGGCAATGTCGTCGGCCTCGGCGCCGACGGCAGCACGGTGATCGCCAACGCCGACAGCGGCATCGTCATCAACGGCGCCGGCAACACCATCGGCGGCACGGCAGCCGGCGCACGCAACGTCGTCTCGGGCAACGACGGCAGCGCCGGCATCCTGCTCTACGGCAGCGGCACCACCGGCAACGTCATCCAGGGCAACCATGTCGGCACCGATGTCAGCGGCATGCTGGACCGCGGCAACGAGCGGCAGGGCATCGCCGTCTGGGGCGGCGCGAGCAACAACACCATCGGCGGCACGACGGTGGCGGCGCGCAACGTCATCGCCGGCAACGGCGACAACGGCATCGCCTTCGCCGATGCCGGCACCAGCGGCAACGTGGTGCAGGGCAACTGGATCGGCATCGATGCGGCGGGCACGGCGACGATCGGCAACGGCACGCAGGGCGTCTGGATCGGCAACGGCGCCAGCGCCAACACGGTCGGCGGCACGGCGGCCGGCGCCGGCAACGTCATCGGCGGCAGCGCCTATGCCGGCGTCGAGTTGCGCGACGCCGGTACCAGCGGCAACGTGGTGCAGGGCAACTGGATCGGCACCGACGCCGGCGGCGTGACGAACTTCGGCAACGGCGGCGCCGGTGTCTTCGTGCAGAACGGCGCCGGCGGCAACCTGATCGGCGGCACGGTGGCCGGCAGCGGCAACACGATCGCCTTCAACGACAACAGCGGCATCGTCGTCAGCGGCGCAGGCAGCACCGGCAATGCACTGCTCGGCAACCGCATCAGCAACAACGCCTTGCTCGGCATCGACATCGGTTCCTACGACGGCCTGACGTTCAACGATGCCGGCGACACCGACGACGGCGGCAACGAGCAGCAGAACTTCCCGGTGCTGTACGAGGCCGTCACCGACGGCAGCACGATCACGATCCGCGGCGCCATCGACTCGTCGCCGAACACCACCTACCGCCTCGAGTTCTTCAGCAATCCGCTGGGCAGCGAAGACCCGAGCGGCTATGGCGAAGGCAGCAGCTTCCTCTTCGCCGTCGAGGTCACGACAGACGCCGGCGGCCACGCCGACTTCAACCTGGCGCCGATGGCGGCCAGCGTTGCCGTCGGCGACCGCATCAGCGCCACCGCCACCGTCGTGATCGCGGCCGACCAGTACGGCAGCACGTCGGAGTTCTCGCAGAACGTGCCGGCCAGCGGCGGCAACACCGCACCGGCGGGCAGCGACGGCACGATCGTCGTCACCGAAGACGCGGCCTACACCTTCACCGTGTCCGACTTCGGCTTCAGCGACGGCGACGGCGACGCGCCGCTGCGCGTCTGGTTCGACACGCTGCCGGGCCAGGGCACGTTGCTCTACAACGGCACGCCGTTCGCGGCCGGCAATTTCGTCATGGCGGCCGACATCGCCGGCGGTCTGCTGACCTACCAGCCGGCCGCCGACGCCAACGGTGCCGGCGCGGCCAGCTTCGCCTTCCGCGTGCAGGACGACGGCGGCACCACGGGCGGCGGCAGCGACACCGATGCCACGGCCAACACGATCACGATCGACATCAGCGCGGTCAACGACGCACCGCTGGTCGCGGCCGGCGGCACGCTCAACGTCAACGAGAACAGTGCCGCCACGCCGCTCGCGCCGGCGTTGACGGTCAGCGACATCGACAGCGCCACGCTCAGCGGCGCCACGGTGCGTTTCACGGCAGCCTACGTCGATGGCGAGGATGTCCTGGCCTTCACCGACCAACTCGGCATCAGCGGCAGCTGGGATGCGGCGAGCGGTAGGCTGGTGCTCGCCGGCACGGCCAGCGTCGCCGACTACCAGACGGCGCTGCGCTCGGTGACCTACTTCAACGGCAGCGACGACCCGAGCATCGCCGTGCGCACGGTCGAGTTCGTCGTCAACGACGGTGCTCTCGACAGCAACGCAGCGGCGCGCCAGGTGCAGGTGGTCAGCATCAACGATGCCCCGACGACGAGCGACACCAGCGCCAGCGGCGCCGAGGACGCGGCGTCGATTCCGATCACGCTGACCGGCAGCGATGTCGATGGCACGGTCGATCGTTTCCGCCTGACGACGCTGCCGGCCAACGGCACGCTCTACCTCGACGCCGCCCTGACGACGGCTGCCGCGAGCGGCGTGGACCACGCGGCCAGCGGCCAGAGCCTGACGCTGTACTTCGTGCCCAGCACCGACTGGCACGGCACGACCAGCTTCCAGTTCGCGGCGCGCGACGTGCAGGGCGCGATCGATGCGACGCCGGCCACCGCCACGATCACGGTGACCGAAGTCAACGACGCACCGAGCGGCGCGCCCGTGGTCAGCGGCAGCGCGGTCGAGGACCAGACGCTGACGGCCGACACCTCTTCGATCGCCGATGCCGACGGCCTGGGCGCGTTCTCGTACCAGTGGCAGCGCGACGGCGTGGTCGTCGGCGGCGCGGGCGCATCGACCTACACGCTGGGCGATGCGGATGTCGGCGCGAACATCAGCGTGGTGGTGTCGTACACCGACGGCAACGGCACGGCGGAGTCGCTGACCAGCGCCACGGTCGGCCCGGTCGCCAACGTCAACGACGTGCCGAGCGGCACGCCGAGCGTGACCGGCACGACGACCGAAGACCAGACACTGACGGTGGACACCTCGTCGATCGTTGATACCGACGGCCTCGGCAGTTTCTCCTACCAATGGCAGCGCGACGGTGTGGCCATCGGCGGTGCGACCGGCTCGACCTACACGCTCGGCGACGCCGATGTCGGCGCCGGCATCAGCGTGGTGGTGTCGTACACCGACGGCAACGGCACGGCGGAGTCGCTGACC
>CADEEN010000217.1:0-3527 GCA_902826345.1 uncultured Burkholderiales bacterium
GATGCTCGGCACTTCGTCCTTGCCGTACTTGGCCTTGTACGCGGCGACGAAGCGCTTGTTCGCCGCGTTGTCGAGGTACGGCGTGTAGTGCAGCGCGGTCACCAGGCCGAGCGCGCTGTCGCCGATGGCCGGCAGGTCGGACTCCATCGTTTCCGTGGTGGCGTACAGCGCGATGCCGGCCTTGTCGAGCTCGCGCTCCTTGAAGGCTTTGACGAAGCCGGCGGACATCGGCCCCACCGGCATGAAGAGGAACACCGCCTGCGGCTTGGCGTCGCGCACGCGCTGCAGATAGCTCGAGAAGTCGGTCGTGCCCAGCGGCACCTTGATCTCGGCGCTGACCGTGCCGCCGAGCTTGGCGAACGTCTTGCCATACGCCTCCAGGCCGTCGTGCCCCGGCGCGTAGTCGGCCACCAGGATGGCGGCGTTCTTCACGCCCTGTTCCACCGCGTACTGCACCAGCGGCACGCTGACGGTCCACTGCGTGAAGCCGACGCGCACGAAGTAAGGCGACTTCGTGGTCACCATCGACGTGCCCGAATTCAGCACGACGAACGGCGTCTTCGCCTGCGTGGCGATCTCGGTCACGCCGAGCACGGTCGGCGTGAAGGTGCCGCCGAGCAGGTACTGCACCTTGTCGCGCACGACGAGTTCCTGCGCCAGCTGACGCGAGCGTTGCGGGTTGGTGCCGCCTTCGTCGCGCTCCAGCACTTTCAATTGGTGCGCACCGACCTTGCCGCCGTTGTTGGCGGCCATCCACAGCTCGACGCCGCGCTGGTACTCCTTGCCCCACCACGAGTAGGGGCCGGAGAACTGGCCCAAGAGGCCGATGTCGATCTCGGCGGCGCGGGCCGCCGGGGCCGTGGCGGCGGCCAGGGCGAGCGTCAGCGTGGCGATGCAGGAGCGGGCAAGCATGGGACTGTCTCCTCGATGGGGCCTGGGGTGCGCCGAGCATGGCATGCCCCGCGGCATCGACGAACCCGTGATTGTGCCAATCGATGCTTCGAACACTGCGGGCTTTCCCGAGCGCACGAGACGATGCGGCATCGGCCGGCCGCGGCTTCGACGCACGCATCGGTGACACTCGCCGGCGCACTGACCGCAGTGCGTCGCAGGAGCTGGCGCGATGAGCGTTTTCGACGAGGCCAAGATCGACACGCATTGCCACGTGCTCGACCCCGCGTGCTTCCCTTACGCGGCCGACGTGGCCTACCGGCCCTCGGGGCAAGAGATCGCGCCGCTGGCGCAGTACCTGCAGGTGATGGACGCCTACGGCATCCGCCATGCGCTCTTCGTCGGCCCGAACTCAGGCTACGGTCCGGACAACCGCTGCCTGCTCGATGCCCTCGCGCAAGCGGCGGGGCGCTTCAAGGGCATCGCGGTGCTGCGCAACGACACGGACGGCGACACGTTGCTGCGCCTGCGCAAGTCCGGCGTGATCGGTGTGGCCTTGAACGCCACCGTGATGGGCGTCGAGCATTGTTTGAACAGCGCGCCGTTGCTGCGCACGCTGGCCGGGTTGGACATGCTGCTGTCGCTGCAGGTCGAACACGACCAGCTCGTCGCGCTGCGCCCGCTCGTCGAAGACAGTGGCGTGCGCGTGATGATCGACCACGGCGGCAGGCCTGCACCCGGCGCCGGCGTGCAGCAGCCGGGCTTCCAGGCGCTGCTGGCGATGGCGCGCAACGGCCGCACGGCGGTCAAGCTGTCGGGTTATCAGAAGTTCTCGGCGCTGCCGCCGCCTTATGCAGACACGCGGCCGTTCGTCGATGCGCTGCTCGAAGCCTTCACGCTCGACGCCTGCCTGTGGGCCAGCGACTGGCCGTTCCTGCGCGCGCCGCAGCGGCTGGACGTGGGCCCGCTGCTGCGCCATGTCGAGCGGCTGCTGCCGCGCGAAGCCGATCGGCGCCGGTTGTTCTGGCAGACGCCCAAGCGCTGGCTCGGCCTCTAAGATGCAGAGACGATGCACAGCACCCTGACGCAACTTCTCGGCATCGAGCTGCCGATCATCCAGGCGCCGATGGCCGGCGTGCAGGGCGCGGCGCTGGCCGTCGCGGTCAGCCATGCCGGCGCGCTCGGCTCACTGCCGTGCGCCATGCTCGGCGGCGACGCCTTGCGCGCCGAACTCGCCGCGCTGGCCGCGGCGACGCAGGGCCGGCCATACAACGTCAACTTCTTCTGCCACACGCCGCCGGCGCCGGATGCGGCGCGCGAAGCAGCATGGCGCGAAGCGCTCGCGCCTTACGCGCGCGAGTTCGGCGTCGATCTCGCCGCGGTGCCCGCGGGCGCCGGCCGCGTGCCGTTCGACGGCGCGGCGGCCGACGTGCTCGAAACCTTTCGCCCGCGTGTCGTCAGCTTTCACTTCGGGCTGCCGTCGCCGGCGCTGTTGGCACGGGTCAAGGCCTGGGGCGCGGTGGTGCTGTCGTCGGCCACCACGGCGGACGAAGCGTGCTGGCTCGAGGCGCATGGGGCAGACGCGGTGATCGCGCAAGGCCTGGAAGCCGGCGGCCACCGCGGCCACTTCCTGTCACCCGACCTGACGCTGCAGCAGGGCACGTTCGCGCTGCTGCCGCAACTCGTGCGCGCCGTGCGCTGCCCGGTCATCGCCGCCGGCGGCATCGCCGACGCGGCCGGCGTGCGCGCCGCGCTCGCGCTCGGCGCGGCCGGCGTGCAGGTCGGCACGGCCTACCTGCTGTGCGACGAAGCGACGACGAGCGCGCCGCATCGCGCGGCGCTGGCGGGCGAGGGCGCACGCCACACCGCGCTGACGAACCTGTTCACCGGCCGTCCGGCGCGCGGCATCGTCAACCGGCTGATGCGCGAGCTCGGACCGATCAACGCGATTGCGCCGGCGTTTCCGCTCGCCACCGCGGCGTTGGCGCCGTTGCGTGCCGCGGCGCAAAAGCAGGGCAGCGGAGACTTCTCGCCGCTGTGGTCGGGGCAGAACACGAGCGGTTGCAAGGCAGTGCCGGCGGCGCAGCTCACGCGAGCGTTGGCGGCAGGGGCGTAGGTGGCGCTTCGCGCCTACCGATTCAACTCGAACAGCGCCGCCCCACGCTTGCCGAGGCTCCTCGCGATCACGCCGCGGTGGATTTCCGATGTGCCGTCGAAGATGCGGTAGATGCGCGCATCGCGGTACCAGCGCTCCACCGGCAGGTCCTTGCAGTAGCCCATGCCGCCGAAGATCTGCACCGCGCGATCGACGACGCGGCCGAGCGTCTCGGACGCTTGCACCTTGACCATCGCGATCGCATCGCGCGCCGCCGCCGCGTGGCTTTCGCCCAGGTCCGACAACCACGCCGCGTGCAGCACCATCCAGCGCGCGGCGTTGATCTCGATGGCGCTGTCGGCGAGCATCTGCTGCACCATCTGGAAGTTCGCGATCGGCTGGCCGAACTGCTTGCGCTCGTGCGCGTAAGCAACGCAGCGTTCCAGCACGTGCGAGGCCTTGCCGACGGCGCGCGCAGCCACTTGCGCCAGGCGCACACGGCCCAGCACGTCCATCGCCAGGCGAAAGCCCAGGCCGCGTT
>CADEEN010000217.1:3537-5736 GCA_902826345.1 uncultured Burkholderiales bacterium
GGCAGGCAGCCGGGGTCGGGCACGAAGGCGTCGAACCACAGCTCGACATGGCTCGTGCCGCGCAAGCCCATCATCGGCTGGTCGCGGCCGATGGCGAAGCCGGGCAGGCCACGATCGACCAGAAAGAGCGAGATCTCCTTGCGGCCGTTCGTCTCGCCGGTGACGGCGGAGACGAGGAAGAAGTCGGACACCAGGCCGTCGCTGATGAAGTGCTTGCTGCCGGCGAGATGCCAGCGGCCTTCGTCGTCCTGTGTGGCGCGGGTGTTGATGCCCGCCGCATCCGAGCCGGCGCCGGCTTCGGTGATCGCGATCGAGCAGACGCGCTCGCCGCGCACCGTGGGCCGCAGCCAGCGCTCGACCTGCTCGCCACGACAGGCCAGCAGCGCTTCGTAGACATTGCCGAAAGCGCGGCGGATCAGGATGTCGGTGGTGTGGCCGAACTGCTCTTCGCACAGCATCGTGTCCACGGCGCAGAGGCCACCGCCGCCATGCGCCTCGGGGATGTTCATGCCGTACAGGCCGAGCGCCTTGCTCTTGGCGTGGATCGTGCGCGCCTTCTCGGGGGCGAGCGAACCGGTGGCTTCCACTTCGTCTTCGAGCGGCGCGAGTTCTTCGCGGATGAAGCGGCGGACGGTGTCGATGAGCAGGCGCTGCTCGTCGGACAGCGAGAAGTCCATCAGACGGTCGCCGCTGCGGAGGTCGTGTGCGCGCCGCCGAGGAACAGGCGCTCGATATTCGGGTCGGCCAGCAACTCATCCGCCGGCTTGTGCAGCACCAGCCGCCCGGACTCCAGCGCGATCGCGTCGTCGGCCATCTTCAGTGCGCTCTTCACGTTCTGCTCGACCATCAGGATCGTCGTGCCCTTGTCGTCGGCGAGCTGGCGCAGCAGACGGAACACGTCTTGCACGACGAGCGGCGACAGGCCGATCGACGGCTCGTCGATCAGCAGCACCTTCGGCCGCAGCAGCAGCGCGCGGCCGACTTCGAGCTGCTTCTGTTCGCCGCCTGAGAGCGACGATGCGGCCGAGTCGATGCGCTGCTTGACGCGCGGGAACAGGTCGAGGACTTCGGGGATCCGTTCGCGTGCGGTCTTCATGCCGAGCGTGATGCCGCCGAGCTCGAGGTTCTCGTAGACGCTGAGCCGGCCGAACAGGTTGCGCCCCTGCGGCACGAAGGCCACGCCGTGCTGCGTCAGCAAGGCTTTCGCGCCGACGCCGGTGATGTTCTTGCCGTCCAGGTGCACGGTGCCCTGCTTGACCTTCAGCAGCCCGAACAGCGTCTTCAGCACCGTGCTCTTGCCGGCGCCGTTGGGGCCGAGCAGCAGCGTGATCTTGCCGCGCGCGGCCTCGAAGCTCAGATCGTTCAGGATCATGAACTCGCCATAGCCGGCGGTGAGGTTGCGGAACTCGATCATGAGCCGAGGTAGGCGTCGAGCACCGCCTTGTTGGAACGAATCTCGGCCGGCGTGCCGATGGCCATCACCTTGCCCTCGACCATCACCAGGATGCGATGGCACAGGTTCATGACGAAATCCATGTTGTGTTCGATGACGACGAACGAACCCTTGCGCGTTCTGTTCAGCTCTTTCAACAACGTGCTGATGCCGCCGACCAATGATGGGTTCACGCCCGCGCACGGCTCGTCGAGCAGCACCAGGTCGGGCTCGCTCATGAAGGCCATCGCGATGTCGACCAGCTTCTGCTGGCCGTACGAGAGTTCACCAGCCTTCTTGCTGGCGACGTGGCGGATGCGGAACTGGTCGATCAGCGCGTCGGCCTTGGCGCCAAGGCCCGAATCGCCGGGCGCGAACATGCGGCTCCACATCGAGCCCCGATGCTCCTGCGCGGCGACGATCAGGTTGTCGCGCACCGTCATCTTGCAGAACACCTGCAGCGTCTGGAAGGTGCGTCCGACGCCCTGCTGGTTCAACTGCTGCGGCGAGAGTTGGGTGATGTCCTTGCCCTTCAACTCGATCGCGCCCGCGTCGGGCTCGATCTGGCCGAGCACCGAGTTGAACATCGTCGTCTTGCCCGAACCGTTGGGGCCGATGACGCCGAAGATCTCGCCCGGCATGACGTCGAAGCTCACGCCATCGACGGCCTTGATCGCGCCGTAGGCTTTTTTCAAGCCGCTGACCTTGAGCAGCGGCGCGTTCATGGTTTGGCTCCCGCGGCAGCGCGCGCGGCGCTGGCTTCACGC
>CADEEN010000217.1:5746-7229 GCA_902826345.1 uncultured Burkholderiales bacterium
CAGGTACCACCCTTGCGCGAAGCGCAGCCACTCTGGCAGCAGCACGCCCACCGCGGCGCCGAGCAGCGGGCCGAAGAAGTAGCCGGCGCCACCGACGACGACCATCAGGTACATCATGATCGACGCGCCGACACCGAACGGCGCCGGCTCGATGAACTCGACCAGCGGCGCGAACAGCGCGCCGGCCACGCCGGCGTAGACCGCGCCGATGGCGAACGACAGCAGCGTGTAGGCCTGGATGTGGATGCCCAGGCTCTCGGCGCGGATCGGGTTGTCGCGCAGCGCGGTGAAGGCCTTGCCCCACGGCGAATGCAGCAGCTTCCACAGCACGGCGCCCATCAGCACGGCGACGCCGAGCACGAAGTAGTAGTAGCTGAGGTTGCTCGTCAGATCGAGGCCGAACAGCGATGGCCGCGCGATGTTGTTGATGCCGAAGGTGCCGCCGGTGAGCCATTCTTCGTTGCGCATCACCAGCCAGAGCGCGGTGTTGAAGCCGAGCGTGGCGAAGGCGAGGTAGATCGTCTGCACACGCAGCGCCGGGAAGCCGAGGCCGAGGCCGACGACGAAGCAGATCAACATCGCCAGCGGCAGGCCGATCCAGAAGCTGATGCCGGCCTTGAGAAGGATGGCGACGGTGTACGCGCCGATGCCGAAGAAGGCCGCATGGCCGAGCGACTTCTGGCCCGCATAGCCGATCGTCAGGTTCAGCCCCATCGTGGCGATGACGAAGACGAGCCAGTAGCTGAAGAGGTAGATGCCGTAGTTCTTCAGCAGTGGCGGGACGAAAAGGAGCACGGCAGTGAGCAGCAGGCCGATGCTGAGCGGCAGTCGCTTCATACTTTCCGCTCCACCTTTTTGCCGAGCAGCCCCTGCGGCTTGAAGAAGATGACCGCCATGAAGATGACGAGCGCCACCGCGTCCTTGTACGCCGCCGAGATGTAGGCGCCGGCGAGGTTCTCGGCCACGCCGACGATCACGCCGCCGAGCAGCGCGCCGCGGCTGTTGTTGAAGCCGCCGATGATCGCGGCGAAGAAAGCCTTGGTGCCGAGCGACTCGCCCATGTCGAACTTGGCCAGGTAGGTCGGCGTCACCAGCAGCGCCGCCGCGCAGGCCAGCACGGCGTTGATGGCGAAGGTGTAGAAGATCATGCGCGGCACGTCGATGCCGAGCACGGTGGCGCTCTCGGTGTTCTGCGCCACGGCCTGCATCGCGCGGCCGGTGACCGTCTTGTTGAGGTACCACTGCGTACCGAGCACCAGCGCCAGCGCGATCGCCAGCGTGCCGAGGTCGGCCAGCGAGACGTTGACCCCGGCGACGGTGAACAACGTGGCGGCGAACAGCGAAGGGAAGGGGGGGGCCGCGGCGCTGTAGCCGGCGCGCACGCCGGTGGGCGGGGCGGACGACAGGCCGATCGGGGCGGCGACGAACGGTCACCAACCGCCGCGCAGCCGCCGACGGGCGGCACCGCGCGTCGAGGCACCGC
>CADEEN010000218.1:0-3279 GCA_902826345.1 uncultured Burkholderiales bacterium
CCCACTTGTCGAGCAGGCTCGACGTGACGTACACGCGCTTGCCGTCCCAACTCTGCGACACCATGTTGACCTGCTTGCCGGTTTGCTTCGAGTACACCTCTTTCGGCGCTTCGGGGTTCGTCAGGTCGAAGTAGCGCGTCATGCCGTCCATGAAGGTGTTGACCCACAGGCCACGGCCGTCGGCTGCAATGGAGATGTCCACCGGCAGCGGAATCTTCGCCGGGTCGCCGATCGTGCCGACTTCCTTGGCCGCGTACTTGCCGTCGGCGCCGGGCTTGACGAGCCAGAGCTTGGACGTGAGCGCCGTCGCGGTGATGGCCCAGTTGTCGCCCTCTTTGAGCGACCAGCGGATTTCCCACGGCGCACCCGGCACAGCGAACACCTGCTGCGGCTTCATCGCCTTCAGGTCCCACATCACCATCGTGTTGCCGAAGTTCTTCATCGCATCGCCGTCCTTGATCAGCTCGCCGAGCGGACGCATGTAGTTCTTGTAGCCGGTGAAGCTCGACGTGAGCATCGCGTTCTTGCCCGGGTTGATGGCGATGTCGTAGCCGTAGCCGTCGCCCTTCACGCCACCCACATCACCTGTCGGCATGTCGTGCTTGGCGATCAGCTTGCCGGCGTTGTTGTAGGTCGCCATGCCGGTCACGCCGCCTTTGTCCTCGGCGTTCGACAAGCCGGCGATCAGCATGCGACCGGGCAGCGCGTAGAAGGTGTGCGGGCCGACGTAGCCGCTTTGTTTGGCGAAATCGATCGTTCTCACCAGACGCGGTTTGGCCGGGTTGGCGCCGACATCGAAGACGTGGATGCGGCTGTCTTCGAGGCCGCCGGCCCACAGGTAGCGCCGGTCATCGGTGAAGCCCATGTGGTGCGCCTCGCCGCGCGGCTTGCCGGCCACCGACACTTTGCTCACGACCTTGCCGTAGGTCTTGCTCTTCGGATTGGCGTCGATCGTCACCAGCTTGTCGCGGCCGTCGCCCATGCCGGCCACGCCGAGCGTCCAGACGTGCACGTAATCCTCCTGGCCCTTGATCAGCTTGGACAGGTAGGGCGAGTTGCAGGTTTCGTCGGCGTGGGCCACGTTGGCAGCCAGCGCGCAGCAGGCAGCGGCCGCGGCGGCAACAGCAGTGCGGATGCGGATCATCGGAGCGTCTCCATCGTTCGAGGGGGGCATTGATTCAAGCACTTTCCACGGCGCCATGGAATAGCGTCGAGCCGGGTCAATGGTGGCGGAATAAATCCTCCGCCGACGGCATCGGCGAGCCGTCCATGCGCGCGCGAAACAGCAGTTCGTCGGCGGCGCGCAAGCGGCGGCAGACCTCGCGGCCGATGTTCATCTGGATCAGCGCGAACTGCTCGACGTTGCGCTCGTACAAGCGGTGCAACGCCGCGGTGGAGATCTCGATGGCCTGCGTGCGCTCCACCGCGCGCACCGACGCGCTGCGCGGGAAGTAGTCCATCAGCGCCATCTCGCCGAAGCAGTCGCCGTCGGACAGATGGTGCAGCGACCACTCGCGGCCGTCCCAGCGCTTGAGCACCTCGACGGCGCCCTTCTCGATGACGTACATCGTCTGCGCGCTGTCGCCCTCGCGGAAGTAGAACCCGCCGGCGGCATGCACGACGGTCGGCGCGTCTTCGAGCAGCACGTCGAGCGCGTCGTCGCGCAGCGCGCCGAAGATCGGCATCGCTTGCAGCAGCGCGAGGCGGCTCGGTGCCACGGCGGCGTCAGCCCTTCTTCGGCTTGTCGGCCACCGGCCCGCCTTTTTCTTTCCACGCGGTGAAGCCGCCGTCGATGTGCGCGACTTTCTCGAGCCCCATGTCCCGCAGCGTCTTCGTCGCCAGCGCCGAGCGCCAGCCCATCGCGCAGAAGAGCACGAACTGCTTGTTCTCGCCGAACAGCGGCTTGTGGTACTCGCTCTCGGGATCGACCCAGAACTCGAGCATGCCGCGCGGCGCGTGGAAGGCGCCCGGCACGATGCCCTCGCGCTCGAGTTCGCGCACGTCGCGGATGTCGATGAACTGCACGTCGTCGCGGCCGTGCAGCTCCTGCGCTTCCTCGACGCTGTAGGTGGTGATGACGCTCATCGCGTCATCGACCATCGACTTGACGGTTTTCTTCACCACATCGCCCCTACATCACGGTGTGCGAATAGTCGGCCTGACCCGACAACCAGGCTTCGAGTTGTGCGCGCCGGTCGTTGCCCCAGAACGGCTCGCCGTCGACGATGAAGAACGGCGCGCCGAAAACGCCGTTGGCGATGGCCAGGTCGTTCTCGCGCTTCAGACGCTCCTTCCACAGCGGATGTGTGTACGCCGCGTCGGCCGCAGCCGGATCGACGCCCGACTCGACGAGCAGCGAGCGCAGCTGCGCCGGCTCGCTCAGATCGACGCCGCGCGTGAAGTAGGCGCGCAGGCCCGCATGCGCCCAGGCCACGGCGCTCTCGGGCGAGGTGCCGTCGTGCAGCCACCAGAAGATCCGCGCCGCGTTCTGCGTCGGGATCGGAAACTTGCTCGGCATCTCGAACGGCACGCCGGCGAAACGCGCCGAGCGCGCGAAGTCGCGCAGGCAATACTCACGCTTCAGCGGGTACGCCACCGGCGGCTTCAACTCGGCCGCCTGGAACGTGGCGCCGAGCAGGATGGCGCGCCACTGCACCGCGCGGCCGTGCCGCGCTGCCACCGCCTGCACCCACTCGCTGGCGATGTAGGAGTACGGCGACGAGAAGTCGAAGTAGAAATCGATCGGGGGGCGCATCGGCAGAAGCCTACACCGCCGGCGAGCAAAGTCCAGCGACCGCCGCGGATCCGGCTGCGCCGGTCCGCCAGCGGGCCTTGCAGGCCGCGCGCTCGCAGTGCTCGCGCTCCTCGCCAGGCACGAACAGTCCACTGGACTGTTCGTGTCCGGGCTCGGCCCCCTCGAGGGGGAGGCGGCGAAGTCGCTTCGGGGGTGGGCCTACTTCCTCCAGAACTGCGGCGTCAAAAGCACCAGCACGGCAAGCAACTCCAAGCGCCCGAGCAACATGCCGACGGTGCAGACCCAGGTCTGGAAATCGCTCAGCCCCTGAAAGTTGACCGAGGGCCCGACGTCGCCGAGGCCCGGCCCGATGTTGTTGACGCTGGCGATGACGGCGGTGGCCGCGGTGATCGGCTCCAGGCCGGAGAACAGCATCAGCAGCGTCAGCCCGGCGAGCGTGGCGCCGTAGACCATCATGTAGGCGATCACCGAGGCCATCACCGGCTGCGGCACCGTAGCGCCGCCGAGCGTGATCGGCAGCACCG
>CADEEN010000218.1:3289-7166 GCA_902826345.1 uncultured Burkholderiales bacterium
ACCGCGCGTGGATGCACGATGCGCACGAGTTCGGTCTTGGCCTGCTTGATCAGCAGCAGCATGCGCACCATCTTCACACCGCCGGCCGTGGAGCCGGCGCAGCCGGCGAAGCAGCCGAGCAGGATCATCAGCATCGGCGCGAACAGCGGCCACTGCGCGTAGTCGGTGGACGCGTAGCCGGTGGTCGTGGCCAGCGAGACGACATGAAACGCCGTGTGGCGCAGCGCTTCGGCGAAGCCGCCGTACTCCTCGTGCGCCACCAGGTAGCCGGTGATCAGCGCGATGCAGGCAGCCAGCGTCAGCAGGTAGGCGCGGGCCTCGACGTCGCGCAGCAACGGCCGCAGCGAGCGCGTGCGCCAGACGACGAAGTAGCGCGCGAAGTTGATACCGGCCAACAGCATGAAGACGATCGCCACCGCCTCGATGGCCGCCGAGTCGAAGTGGCCGAAGCTGGCGTCGTACGACGAGAAGCCACCGAGGCCCATCGTGCTGCACATGTGCATGAAGGCGTCCGCCCAGCCCATGCCGGCGACGCGGTAGGCCAGCATGCACAAGAGCGACAGGCCGACGTAGACGATCCACAAGCCGCGCGCGGTTTCGGCGATGCGCGGCGTGAGCTTGGCTTCTTTCATCGGCCCCGGGATCTCGGCCTTGAACAACTGCGAGCCGCCGACGCCGAGCAGCGGCAGGATGGCCACGGCCAGGATGACGACGCCCAGGCCTCCGATGAACTGCAGCAGGCAGCGCCAGACGTTGATCGACAGCGGCATGCGGTCGAGCCCGGTCAGCGCGGTGCCGCCGCTGGCGGTGAGGCCCGACATCGATTCGAAGTAGGCGTCGGTCACCGACAGGCCGGGCAGCGCCAACAGCAGCGGCAGCATCGCGAACAGCGGCAGCACGGTCCAGATGAGGGTCACCAGCAGGAAGCCGTCGCGCGGTTGCAGCTCGCGCCGCTGCGCGCGCGTGGTCCACCACAGTGCCACGCCGCAACCGGCGGTGATGGCGATCGACGCGGCGTAAGCCATGCGCGCAGCGTCGCCGCCGACGAGCGCGAAAGCGAGCGGCACCGCCATCGCCAGCGCGAACAGCGTCAGCACGATGCCCAGCAGGGGCAGCAGCGGCAACAGGCTCGACATCTCAGTGGCGCCCGGCCGTTGCGAAGCCACTGAGAGCCCCCTCGGGGGGCCGCGAACGCAGTGAGCTCGGGGGCCGCATGCGCCGCGTCGGTCAGAAAAAAGTCGCCGAAACCTGGAACAGCTTTTCCACTTCCCTCACCTGTTTCCTGCTCGGCATGAAGACGATCACGCGGTCGCCGGTCTGCACCACCGTGTCGTGGTGGGCGATGATGACTTCGGCGGCCGCGTCGCCGCGCTTGTCGCCCAGGGCCAGCGAATCCTCGTCGCCCGGCACCGCCAGCCCGCGCACGATGGCGCCGATCTGCACGCCGCGCGGCAGCGCGATCTCTTCGATGCGCCGGCCGGCCATCTTGCACGAGCCCTTGTCGCCGCGCACGATCGCCTCCAGCGCTTCGGCCGCGCCGCGGCGCAGCGAGTGCACAGCTTCGACGTCACCGCGGCGCACGTACGCCAGCAGCTCGCCGATGACGGCGTGCGACGGCGACAGCGCAATGTCGATCGTCGTGCCCTGCACCAGATCGGCATACGCCTTGCGGTTGATCAGCGCCAGCACGCGCCGTGCGCCCATGCGCTTGGCCAGCAGGCAGGCCATGATGTTGTCCTCGTCGTCGCTGGTCAGCGCGAGGAACAGGTCCATGTCCTGCACGTTCTCGTCATCCATCAGCTCCTCGTCGGTCGAGTCGCCGTTCAGGATGAGCACGTCGGCCGGCAGTTGTGAGGCCAGGTAGTCGCAGCGCTTGCGGTCGACCTCGAGGATCTTCATCTGCACCTCGCCGCGCAACTGCCGCGCCAGGCGCAGGCCCACCTTGCCGCCGCCGGCGATCATGATGCGCTTGACCGGCCGGTCCATCTTGCGCAGCGCGCCGAGCACGTGGCGCAGCTTCTCGGTGGCGGCGAGCACGAAGACCTCGTCGCCGGGCTCGATGCGCGTCGTGCCGGTGAGCTCGGTGAGGGCGTTGTCCTGGCGGTAGATGGCGACGATACGCATGTCGGTGGCAGGCACGAGCTGCGGGATCTCGGCCAGCGCATGCTGCACCAGCGGCCCGCCGGCCACCGCGCGCACCGCCACCAGGCTGAGCAAGCCCTCGCCGAACTCGAGCACCTGCAGCGCCTCGGGATACGCGATGAGTTTGTGCAGCGTGCGCGTCACCGAGTCTTCGGGGCAGATCACCTGATCGACGGCGAAGCCATCGCGCGCCGTCGTCAGCGCCGCGTCGTCCTGGTACTCGGGGCTGCGCAGGCGCGCAATCGTCGTCGGCACGTTGAACATCTGGTGCGCCACCTTGCAGGCGACGAGGTTGGTCTCATCGAGCGGCGCGCAGGCGATGAAGAGGTCCGCGTCTTCGATGCCGGCCTCGCGCAGCACCGACGGCTGGATGCCGTTGCCGGCCACGCCTTTCAAGTCCAGCCGGTCCTGCAGCGCGGCCAGCCGCAGCGGGTCGGTGTCGATGATCGTGATGTCGTTGGCCTCGGAGGCCAGGCTCTCGGCGACGCTTTCGCCGACACGGCCGGCACCGAGAATGAGGATGTTCATTGTTTCCGCATCTTAAGCACAGTCCCCTTCATGGCCACCTCTGCCGACGTTCGCCGCCATGGCCCGCAATCTTTCGCCTGCCCTTCGTGCGGCGCCGCGATGGCGTTCGATCCGTCGCGCTCGGCGCTGGCCTGCACGGCCTGCGGCCACGTGCGCGTGCTGCCCGAGCCGAGCGTCGATGCGCAGGCCGAAGCGCGGCGCGAGCAGGACTATCTCGACGCGCTGCGCCGCCTGGCCGCGCGCGAGCCGAGTCTCGAAGCGCGCGTCGTCGATTGCCCGTCGTGCGGGGCGCAGACACGCTTCGAAGGCCACGTCGTCGGCGACCGTTGCGCGTTCTGCGCCTCGCCGCTGCTGGTCGAGCAAACGCATGTCGAGCGCCTGATCCGCGCGCAGGCGGTGCTGCCGTTCGCGCTCGACAAGCGAGCTGCGCAGCGCGTTTTCGCGCAGTGGGTCGGCAGCCGCTGGTTTGCGCCGAACGCGCTCAAGGCCTCGGTGCGTGAAGCCGACGGTGTGAAAGGCATCTACCTGCCGTGGTGGACCTACGACGCCGCGACGATCACCACCTACCGCGGCGAGCGTGGCGTGCAGCGTCGGGTGCAGGAGAACCGCCCGAACGCGACAGCACAGGCCGGCGCGGCGACGACACGCGTGGTCACCGACTGGTCGCCCGCGGCCGGCGCGGTGCCCGTGGCCTTCGACGACATCCTCGTCGCCGGCTCGCCGTCGATCGCACCGCATCTCGCGCGCGTGCTCGACAAGTGGGAGCTGTCGCGCCTGCGCCCGCCGGCCGACGAGCTGCTGGCGGGCTTTGCCGTCGAGGTCTATCGCACCGGGCTCGAAGCCGGCTTCGTCCAGGCGCGCGAACGCATGCAGCCGCAGATCGACAGCGCGATCCGGCGCGACATCGGTGGCGACGTGCAGCGCATCCATGCGCGGCAGACCGTCGTCGACGACATCCGCTTCAAGCACCTGCTGCTGCCGGTGTGGATCGGCTCGTACCGCTTCGCCGGCAAGCCGTACCAGATCGTCGTCAACGGACAGTCGGGCGAGGTCGAGGGCGATCGGCCGTGGTCGACGTGGAAGATCGCGCTGGCGGTGCTGGCGGCCCTGCTGCTGTTGCTCGTGCTGATGCAGTTTCAGCAGGGCTGACACACGCCGCTGCGGGCCTACTTCTTCCGAGCCGCCCACGACTCCTGAAGGTACTTCT
>CADEEN010000219.1 GCA_902826345.1 uncultured Burkholderiales bacterium
GACTCCATCATTCCGACGCCGTTCGACTCGCGCCTGATCCTGCGCATCGCGCCGGCGGTGGCGAAGGCGGCTGCCGAGAGCGGCGTCGCGCTGCGGCCGATCGCCGACATGGATGCCTACCGCCAATCGCTGACGCGCTTCGTCTATCAGACCGGCCTCGTCATGCGGCCGGTGTTCGCCGCGGCCAAGGCCCGGCCGGCGCGTGTCGTCTATGCCGAAGGCGAGGACGAGCGCGCGCTGCGCGCGGTGCAGGTGGTGCTCGACGAAGCGCTGGCCAAGCCGATCCTCGTCGGCCGGCCGGCGGTGATCGAGTCGCGCATCGCCCGCGCCGGCCTGCGCATGAAACCGGGCCGCGATGTCGAGATCGTCAACCCGGAAGACGACCCGCGCTACCGCGAGTGCTGGGAGGACTACCAGCACCTGCTCGGCCGCGACGGCGTCACGCCGTCGATGGCCAAGGCGGCATTGCGCCGATCGAACACGCTGATCTCGGCGATGCTGCTGCGCCGCGGCGATGCCGATGCCATGCTGTGCGGCCTCGTCGGCCGCTACGACGCACACCTCGAACAGGTGCAGGCCACCATCGGACTCAAAGCCGGCGCGACGACCTTCGCTGCGATGAACGCGCTGCTGCTCGACCAGCGCACGCTGTTCCTGGCCGACACCTTCGTCAACGACGAGCCGAGCGCCGAGCAGTTGGCAGAGATCGCGGTGATGGCCTGCGACGAACTGCGCCGCTTCGGTCTCGCGCCGCGCGTGGCCTTCGTCTCGCACTCGATGTTCGGCTCGTCGTCGCGGCCGTCGGCCAAGCGCATGCGCCGCGCCACCGAGCTCTTCAAGGCGCTGCAGCCCGAGACCTCCTGCGACGGCGAGATGCACGGCGACGCGGCGCTGTCGCAGGACATCCGCACCAGCTTCCTGCCCGACAGCACGCTCGACGGCGAGGCCAACCTGCTGCTGCTGCCGAACATCGACGCTGCGAACATCTTGTTCAACGTGCTCAAGGTCACCGGCGGCCAGGGCGTGACCGTCGGCCCGGTGCTGCTCGGCGCGGCACGGCCGGTGCACATCCTGACGCCGTCATCGACCGTGCGTCGCGTCGTCAACATGACGGCGCTGGCGGTGGCCGATGCTGCGGCCGTTAAGTAGAAGCGCCGAACCTATTGAGCTATCGGCGCGTCGTTCAAAATTTCGGCGTAGTTGAACATCGGCAGCGGCGGCGGCAGCTTCAGCTTCTCCGCCACGCTGATGCGGATCTGGTACGAGAAGCGCTTCAGCGTTTCGATCGGCACCGTCTCCGCCGCCTGCTTGTTGAGCAGGATCTGCTCGACCTTGTGCGCGGTGAACTGGCCGACGCTGTGGTAGCGGCTGACCAGCCCTGACAACGCGCCGGCCTGCATCAACTGCTCGGTCGAGGCGAACGTCGGCAGGCCGACTTCCATCGCCGTCGGGATGATCACGTCCTGCGCCAGCGTGCCGAGAAAACTGTCCGGCGGCAGGTAGAGCCATTGCGCGCCTGCCTCCTTCAACTCGCGCACCAGATCGGCGGCGCCCTCGGCCGTGACCTTGCGCTGCGCGTCGAGGCGGAAGGTGCGCGAGATGGTGTCGAAGCTGCGTTCGCGGCCGATCTTGCGGATCTCGTCGAGCACCACCACCGAGTTGCGCTCGGTCGGCGTGTACAGCACGCCGAGTTTCTGGAACGGCCGGTACGCGGCCATGGCCTGGATCTGCGCGGCCACCGGCGCGACGTGGATGACGCCGGTGACACCTTTGCGCGGCCCGCCGGTTTCCGGAATGATCTTGGCCAGCGTCGGCGACGCCACCAGCGTGAAGACCACCGGGATGTCGGTGATGTGCCTGGCCGGATCGACCGCGTCGTAGGCCCCGAGCACGCCCAGGGTCACCGAGGTGCCCCAGGTGTAGATGACATCGGGCTTGCTGCTGCGAATCTCGTCGATGAAGGCCGGCATGCGCGTGGCATCGCGGTTGAGGTCACGCCAGGTGATCTGCACCGGAATCTTGCGCGAGGCGAAGTACTCCTCGAAGCCCTTTTCGACATCGGTCATGCCGCGGAAGGTGATGGCATAGATGCGCAGCGGCCGCGTCGGCGCGGCAGGGCGCTTGGCGGCGGCGGGCGGCACCGCTTGTGCCAGCACGGCCGGTGAGACGCTGGCGCCCAGAGCGGCCATGGCGGCGGCCATCAACTGGCGGCGGGAGGTGAGCTTGTCCATGATCGGGCAGTCTTTCTTTACGAAACGGTAGCGAGTGCGGCACGCGTCGTCGTGCGTCGCGTGGCGAGTATGAAAACCAGGCCGCACAGTGCAACGGCACTGCCGGTGGCAACGAAGCCGGTGCGGTAGCCGAAGGCCATCAGCAACAGCGCGGCGATCAGCGGCCCGAGCGCATTGCCCATGCGTTCGAGCAGGCGGTACACGCCGTACACGGCGGGCTCGCCGATGATGCCGACCTCACGCTCGCAGTGCTCGCGCACCAGCGCGCTCTGCGCGGCGATCGACAGCGACTGGCCGAGGCCGATGAGGAACACGGCGCAGAAGATCCAGCCGACATGCTCGCCGGCCATCATCAACAGCGTGCCGATGCCCGACAGCAGCAGACCCGCGCCGACCAGCCACTCCATGCGCTCGCGCGTGGTGGCGAACGAGGCCGCCAGCGGCGACACGACCACCATCACCACGCCGTAGAGCATCAGGATGCGGCCGACCACCGACTGCGTGCTGCCTAGCGACAGCACATACAGCGGCACGAGGTAGAAGCAAACGCCGGTGAGCAGCACCTTGGCCGGAATCGCCGCCAGGCCGGTCACCGTCATGAAGCGCTTGTTGACCATCAGCGAGCCGATGTCGCGCAGGCTCGGCGCCTTGATCGCGGCTTGCGCGGCGGCGGCCTGCGCGTCGGGACCGGGCAAGAGGCGGATCGCGCCCATCGAGCCGAGCGCCAGCAGCGCGGCCACGGCCATCGTCCAGCGCTCGCCGATGTTGTCGGCCAGGATGCCGCCGATCGACGGCCCGCAGATGGTGGCCACCATGATCGAGCCGATGAACACGGCGAAGCTCCTGGCACGGTTGCCGTTGTGCGTGTGCTCGAGCACGTGGCCCTGCGCGGCGACGAAGACCAGGCCGTAGCCGAGCGCGCACATCGAGCGCCACAACAGCAGGTCGAGCACGCTGCCGGCGAAGGCGCTGGCGATGAAGCCGAATGCGGCGATGCTGGCGCCGACCATCATCGCGTGGCGGTGGCCGACGCGCTGCGCATAGGCGCCGAGGAAGGGCTGGCCGAGGGCGACGATGAGCATGAACAGCGCGATCGGCAGGCCGACCACGACCTCCGACGCCAGGCCCGGGATCGGCACCAGCAGGCTCTTGATGTAGTGCGGCAGGAAGGGCCGCGTCAGCTCTTCGGCGAGGATGAAGACGAACAGCGGCGCGCGGATCTTGGCCAGTTGGCCGTCGTCGGCGCGCGTGGCCGCTTCGGCGGGGCCGAAGCGAAAGCGTTGCGACAGCGCCTGCAAGCCGCTGTGCGCCGCGGCCAGGCCGGGCGGACGCTCGTGCGCCGGCACGCGCCGGCCGCGCTCGATGTCACGCGCCAGCGTCTCGAAGCCGCTGTTGACGCGCGCGCGCACGTCTTCGAGCAGTTGCAGCACGGCAGCGAACGGGCCTGCCGGGCCGCGCGAGCGCAGCGGCGTGAAGTCGCCCGAGGCGCCGCGCTCGATCGTCTCGCCGAGGGACTTCAGCGACGCTTCGAGCTTGCTGCCGGCCATGAAGTTGAGCAGCTCGAGGGTGAAGAAGAGGGCCACGACGAGCACCACCAGCACGTCGAACAGCATGTCGAGGATGATGCGATCGACGAAGTCCACCGAGACGCCGATGTGCATCATGCCCACCGGCTGCTGCGGCGTGACGATCGGCATCGAGACCACGTACTGATCGCCGACGCGCACCGACGGCGGCGCCACGTCGGGCGTGGCCAGCGCGGCGATCACACCGGGCGAGCGCAGGTAGGCCTCGGCGCCGGCCGGCGCGGTGAAGCGCTGGTACAGCACCGTGCCCTGCGTGTCGGTGACGGCGACGTAGGCGATGTCGGGAATCGAGCGCTTCAACTCATCGAAGGTCTGCTCGATGCCGTAAATCTCGCGAAACGCGATGTGGTTTTCCATCGCCTTCAATACCAGCGAGCGCGCCGACGCGCCGCCGCTGGCGACTTTCTTCGCCATCTCCGGCGCCAGCGCCGCTTCGAAGGCGCGGTGCGACAGGAAAGCGCTGGCGGCCAGCGCCAGCACCACGACCAGCATCACCACGCCGGCCAGGCGCAGGTAGATGCTGCGCAGGTACGACTGGCTCATCGTTGCCCCTCGACGACGGCGGGCCGTGATCGATCCGCCGAGGGCATGGACGCCGGCGCCAGGCGGCCCGGCGCAGCGCGTGCCGCGCCACGATCGAGTTCGCCGCGCAACTGCGCGATGTCGGCTTCCGCGCGGCGCACGGTGTCGAAGAAGCGCCGCAGCGCGCGGCCGAACGGCCCCTTCTGCACAGCCGGCGACAGGTGAGAGCCATCGCGCGTGCGCAGCGCCGCCTCGACGGCGTCGAAGTCACGCGTCAGCCGGCCCATCACGCCGACGAGGGCCAGCGAGGCCAGCGTCGCGGCGACGGCGAAGACGGCGAACGCCGACAACGCAAGTTGCCGCGCCACGGCTTTGGTCGAGTCGGCGACCTGCTCTTCCGAGTAGCGCAGCGCGAGGTAGCCGATGACCAGGCCGAAGCTGTTCTGGATGGCGATGCCCGCGGCCGATTCGGTGCCGCTCTTGACGAACCAGTCGGCCCCGGCGGCCTGGCGCGCGGCCGCGATCCACGCCGCCGGCACGTCGCGCGTGGCGCGCAGCCGGTCGGTGCTGTAGAGCGGTTCGCCTTCGGTGTCGAAGACTTCGATCGACAAGATCAGATCGTCGGTGGCGCGCTCGCGCTCGAGCGTGCCGGGCAATGTGCCGAGGTCGGAGAACTGCAGGCCCAGCGCCAGCGACGACTGGATGCTGTTCTCGATCGAGGTGCCGGTGACGACCAGGCGCTCCTTGATGATGCGTTCGGCGTTGCTGCGGTACTTGAAGAAATTGAGGAAGCCCGCCATGCCCACTGCGAACAGGCACACCAGCACGGCGACGATGATCAGCTGAGGTCTTGTTTTTGCCATGGAATCACGCGCTGCACGGGAGGCGCAGCCAACGACGCGACGAATCAATAACGACTGGATGAGAACTTTAGCGAGCGCTTCACAGCGTGCTTACACGAGGTCACGGTGGGCGTGAACAAATGAACTGAAGCCGAATTTGGTTCCGCCCATACTCGAATGGTCGATTCCTGTTGACCATCAACAATGACTTCAAACAAACCGTGGGCGCGAGCGGGAGCGCATCGAGGGAACCAACGCGCGGCGTGGCCGGGGGTCTGGCCGTGAACGCTGTCACGAACGTGCTGCGCTTCGCCCGCGACGATGTCGCCGGCGACACCGTGCCGGCGCCCTTGTTCGACCCGGCGTGGGAGCCGCCGGTGCATGGCCGCCGCCGTGTGCTGAGCAGCTGGAACGAGTACCTCGCCGTGGCCAGCCAGGTGGTCGGTCGTTTTCGCGGCCAGTACAAGCTCGGCCATTTCGACTACGTGCACCCGACACGCCTGCAGCCCGGCACTGCGCGCCGGCTGAAGCGCCCGTACCACGTCAGCGTGGCCTACGCCGAATGGGGCCCGGCCGACGCGCCGATCGTCATCTGCTGCGGCGGCGTGGCCAGCGTGGCCATGCGCTTCAACTACCTCGCCTCCGACCTCGCCGACAAGTTCCGCTTGATCTGCGTCGACTGGGTCGGCCGCGGCCGCTCGGGCTGGCTGGCTGCCGAAGGCGACTATTCGTTGGCGACCTACGCCGAGCAGTTGCGCCAGTTGATCGTGCACCTGGGCGGCAAGCCGGTGACGGTCATCGGCTCGTCGCTCGGCGGCAGCGCCACGATCGAGCTGGCATCGAAACATCCGAAGCTGATCGAGCGACTGATCTTGAACGACGTCGGCCCGCACATCCCGGCGCGCCGCCGCCGCCGCCGCGCCGACACGCTGGCGCGGCACTACGTCTTCCGCGATCCGTCGGACATGCTGCGCCGCATCGGCGCCTCGCAGAAGAACGACGGGCCGGTGAGCGACGACATCCGCTTCAACCTGACCTTCCACCAGACGCGCTGGTCCGACGAAGAGAACGGCCGCATCTACCGCCACGACGTGCGCGCGCTGCAGGCCTACCGCCGCGACGCGCAGAAGAGCCTGTTGCAGTGGAAGCAGTGGCGCAACGTGCGCTGCCCGATCCTGCTCATTCACGGCTTGCAATCCGACTGCCTGTTCGAAGCGACGATCCGCCGCATGTCGCGCGGCAAGCAGGTGGCGCTGATGCACCTGCCCGACACCGGCCACGCGCCGCTGTTGGCCGACCGCAACCAGATCCACTACATCCGCCAGTGGTTGTGCGAGCCGATGCACAGCAGCGGCGAATGGAGCGTGCTGCATGCCGCGCCGCGTGACCGGCATGCCGAAACGCCGCTGTCGTTCGCACCGCTGAAGGATCTGCGATGAGCACGTCGTCGCTGCTCTTCATGCGCCATGGCGCGACCGCGCTCAACGCCGCCGGCCTGCGCTGCGGCGGTGACGTCGATCTGCCGCTGGCCGCCCTCGGGCACCGCCAGTCGTGGCAGGCCGCAGATCACCTGGCGGCGCTGACCCCGCGCATCGGCGTGATCGTCGTCAGCGCGCTGCAACGCACGCGGCAGACGGCCGACATCGTCAGTTGGGCGTTGCCCGGCGTCGACATCGTCGTCGACCCTGCCTTCAACGAGCGCCGGCTCGGCGAGTGGAACCGCCGGCCGATCGCCGACACCCAGGCCGCGCTGGCGGCCGGCGTGACGCCGCCCGGCGGCGAAAGCAATGCCGAGTTCACGCAGCGCATCGCCGACGCGGTTGACGCCACGCTGCTGCCGCGGCTCGGCCAACGGCCGCTGCTGGTCGCCAGCAAGGGCGTGGCGCGCGTGCTCGGGGAGCTGGCAGGCCAGGGGCCGAGCTCTCCGATGGACAACGCCGGCATTGCCGTGTTCGATCTTTCATCTCTCGTCCAGCGCAG
>CADEEN010000220.1 GCA_902826345.1 uncultured Burkholderiales bacterium
CATCAGCGCCGCCGTCAATTGGAGAGGTGGCGGCGGCTTTAGCGTGATGCAGCTCGGCGCGCCGATGTTCGACGCGCATGGCGACATCCCCCCCGAGGTGCGCTTCGCCGATCTCGCCGCGTTCCTGTGGATGCGCGAAACCGGCAGCGCGCTCGACGCCCTCACGCCCGGCACGCCGCTGATCGGCACGCACGCGGACACGGCCTACTACCTGCTCTTCAACGGCGTGCTCGGCGACAAGCGTCCCGAGAGCGGCAACGTGCTCAACGCCAGCGTGCTCGACGCACTGCGCGCCACCTGCTGGCACGCCGGCCCGAAGGTCATCTACGGCGAAGCCTGCCGCCTGGGCGAAGCCCGCCTGGCGGCCGAGGGCATCGTCTTCAAGCAACTGCCACACGCGGTGCCGCGATGAGCAGCTTCACACTCAAGCGCTACCAGGAGCAGGCGCTGGCCCAGCTCGACAGCTACTTGCGCGCGGCCCGGCTGCACGGCGCACGCAGCGCCTTCGAGAGCGTTACCGGCTACGGCTACCGCAGCGAGCCTTTTGCCGACGTGCCCTGCGTGTGCCTGCGCATCCCCACCGGCGGCGGCAAGACGCTGCTGGCCGCGCACGCGATCGGCCGCCTGGCGCGCGAGTGGCCGACGCAACGGCGGCAGCCGCTGGCGCTGTGGCTGACGCCGAGCGAGACGATCCGCGCGCAGACGCTGGCGGCGCTGTCGCAGCCGGGCCACCCGTTTCGCGACGCCTTGACGCAAGGCCTGGGCGAGAGCGTGCGCGTGTGCGACCTCGACGCCGTGGGCACGCTGTCGCCGCAAGACTTCGACGCCCACGCCGTGGTCGTGGTGGCAACGATCCAGAGTTTCCGCATCGAAGACACCGGCCAGCGCAACGTCTATGCCTTCACCGAGGCGCTGGAGCCGCATTTCCGCGGCCTGCCGCCGGACGCGCTGCACACGCTGCGTGACTTGCCGAACGCGCTCGTCAGCGCCGAGGAAGCGGCGGCCGAGCAGGCCGGCCGCGCGATGTTGCAGCGCTTTGTCGGCCAGCCGCGCTGGAGCCTGGCCAACTGGCTGGCGCTGCGCCAGCCTTACCTGATCGTCGATGAAGCGCACAACACGCAGACCGAGCGCAGCTTCGAGGCGCTGCAGCGCCTGAACCCGGCGCTGATCCTCGAACTCACGGCCACGCCGGTGCCGCGGCGCACCAACGTGCTCTTTCATGTCTCGGCGCAGCAGCTGCAGGCCGAGCACATGATCAAGATGCCGATTGCGCTGATGGAGCACACCCACGGCTGGCAGACGGCCGTGCTCGCGGCGGTGCAGAACCAGCGTGCGCTCGAAGCCGAAGCGCAGCAGGAAGAGGCAACCACGGGGGCCTACATCCGGCCGATCGTGCTGCTGCAGGCGCAGAACAGCACCGAGCCGGTGAACGTGGACGTGCTGCGCGCACACCTCACCGACGAGCTGCACATCCCCGCCGAGCAGGTGAAGGTGGCCACCGGCACGCTGCGCGAGCTCGACGGGCTCGACCTGGCCGGCCGCGGCTGCCCGGTGCGCTTCATCATCACCGTGCAGGCGCTGCGCGAAGGCTGGGACTGCCCCTTTGCCTACGTGCTTTGTTCGGTGCAGAGCATCCGCTCCGCAACGGCGGTAGAGCAATTGCTCGGCCGTGTGCTGCGCATGCCCTACGCCGCCCGCCGCCAACGAGCGGCGCTGAACAAGGCCTATGCCCACGTGACCGAGGCACAAACCGGCCAGGCCGCCAACGCGCTGGCCGACCGGCTGATCCAGGGCATGGGCTTCGATCCGCTGGACATGGCGTCGATGATTGCGCCGCAGTTGCCGCTGGACCTGGCGCGCGACGACGGCCCGCTGTTCGCGAACGCGCAGCCGCCGCTGCCGACGCTGACCGTCGAGCTGCCCGCGGGCAAGCCCTTGCCCGTGGCCGTGAGCGACGCCGTGGCGCAAGGCAGCGCGACCCTCAGCAGCGATGGCAAACGCCAGCAGGTGCAGTTGCGCGGCAACATCGGCGAGGCGCTGGCGAGCGATCTGGTGGCGGCGCAGCGCGGCAAGCAGCGCGAGGCCACGGCACAGCAGATCGAGGTTCACAACGCGGTGGTCGCCTCACTGAGCGCGCCTTGCCACCGCGGCGTGACGTTTGTGCCCGTGCCGCGGCTGTGCTACCGCACGGCGGGCGCGCAAGGCGAGCTGGCGCTGCTCGAACGCGAATGCGTCACCAGCGAGGCCGAGCTGAATCTGCTCGCCGAGGTGATCGAGCTGCCCGGCTTCGCGATGGCCGAGCAGTCCGGCCGCGTCTGGGAGGTGTACCTCGACGGCCAACGCCTGCGCGTGGGCCGCGGCGCCACCGAGCAGCTCTTGCTGGACAGCGGCGGTGGGGCACTGACCGAGGACGATCTTGCGCGGTGGGTGTGCGCGGAATTGCAGCATCCGTCGCGCAACGCCGCGCTGGATGTGACGCCGAGCCACCTGCGCGCCTTTGTGCTGGCCACGGTGAAGCACCTGGTGCACCAGCAATCCATTCCACTCGAACAGCTCGCGCGCCACCAGCACCCGCTGGCGCAGAAGCTCGCCGCCCGCATTGGTGAATTGCGTGACAGGGCAGCCAAGTCCGCGTTCCAGCAGTTGGTGCTCGACGGCGGCTGGGACTTGCGAGCCAGCGCGCAGCACAGCTTCCGCTTCGAGCCCGACAGCTATCCGGTGCCGGCCAACAAGCGCTACCGCGGCAAGTTCCAGTTCAGCAAGCACTTCTATCCGGTCCTGTCGGACCTCGAAGACGGCAAGGAGGAGTGGCGCTGCGCGCTGGCGCTCGATGAGCACCCGCTCATCAGGCACTGGGTGCGCAACATCGACTCCGATCCGGTGGCGGGCTTCTGGTTGCCGACGTCAACGACGCGGTTCTATCCCGACTTCGTCTGCGAATTGATGGACGGCCGCTTGTTCGTCGTTGAATACAAGGGCGAGCATCTGCGCAACGTGGCCAAGGAGATCGAGAAGGATCAGGTCGGCCGGGTCTGGGCCGAGCGCTCCGCAGGGCGCTGCCTGTTTGCGATGGTGTTCAAGCTCGATCGCGGGCTCACCGTGGCACAACAGGTCGATGCGGTGTTGCGCGCCACGCCGGCCGAGTAGCCCGTGCCCGGCCCTGCCCGCTACTCGCAAGCGCGCGCGAAGCTCGTCGATTGCGATTTGCACGGCGCCGGCTCGGGCGCCGAGCTGATCCTCGTCGAAGGCGATTCGGCGCAGGACTCGGTGCTCGCGGTGCGCGACGCGCGCACACAAGCGGTGCTGCCGCTGCAAGGCAAACCGCTCAACGCGCATGCGGCGTCACCGGAGAAGGTCGCGCAGCACGTGCTGTTCCAACAACTGGCGCAGGCGCTTGGCTTGGCGAGCCCGACCACGCTGCCCGACGGTGGCGCGGCGGCGCTGCGCTTCGAGCGCGTCGTGCTGCTGTTCGACCCGGATGCCGACGGCATCCACATCGGCGCGCTGGTGCAGCTCTACTTCGCGCGCTGGCTGCCGGCGGTGGTCGAGGCCGGCTTGCTGTGCCTGTGTCGCGCGCCGATGTTCGAGCTGGTCGATGCCGACGGGGTGGTGCATCACGCGCTGACGCCGGACCACCGCCAGCGCATCGAGCAGTCGCTGCGCCGCGACGAGCAGACGCCGCCGCCGATGGTGCGCGCGCTGCGCGGCATCGGCGGTTTTGCGCCGGAAACATTGCGCCGCTTGTGCGTCGATCCAGCCACGCGCCTGGCGCGCCCGCTCACACCGCGCGACGTGCAGGACGCTGTCGATCTTTTCGGCGGGGTCTAAAAGCCGCGGGCAGGATCGTCGGCGCGCCGTTGCAGCCAGTTCAGCGGAGACCACGCCGCGCGGCCGCTGACGATGTGCAGCGAGTAGGCCAGGCGCGATTGCGCCGAACGGTTGGGTGCGCTGGCGTGCGGCAGCAGGCCGTCGAAGATCACCAGCGTGCCCGCCTTGACTTCGAGCGGGCGGATGTGATCGCCGCTCGGCCAGGGTGTGGTGTCGAGCCGCTCGGTGACAAAGCCTTCCCCGCGCCGCACGTAGCGCTCGCGTAGCGGGCCGCGCCGGTTGGCCACCCACAGACAGCCGTTGTCCAGCGTCGCGTCTTCGAGCGCCCACCAGAAGCCGACGACGCTCTGCGGTTGCGTCATCAAGAAGCTCGCGTCCTGGTGCCAGACCACTTCACCGCCGATGCGCGGCTGCTTGAAGATCAGCATCGACTGCATCAGCCGCGGGTCGGTCACGCCGAGGTCGGCGGCCAGCGCTGCCAGCCGCGGGTCGCGCGAGAAGCCATCGAAAACCGCGTCGCGGTCATGCAGTGCATGGCCGATCTTGTTGATCGCGCGCGCTTTGTCCACCACCAGCCGGCCCGCGGCATCGAAGGCCTCCTCCTCGAAGAAGCAACGCACCTGCCCGGCTGACTCGGCGAGCGCGCGCTGGCTCAGTTGTGAGCGGTCTCGCGACGAAAACACCGCCGTCTCGGCCGGCGTCGGCTCGAACGCGGCGACGATCTCGTGCGCGCGGCGCCGCAGCGCGTCGGCGGTGGCGGCATCGGCAAAGCCGGGGAGCACGAGCACGCCGGCGCGGCGCCAGGCATCGAGTTGGTCTTCGCGAAGAAGGGTTGGCATGGGCGTTGCGAAAAGGCTGCGCGCGGGCACTGGATCATCGCGCGGGATCGCCGCATGATGCACCGCCCAGCCACCGCGCACCAACAGGAGGAGCCATGCACCGTTTGTTCGCCCGTCGCCCGTCACTTCAATCCCACCACGCGGTTGCCGCTGCGGTGATCGCCGCCGTCGGTAGCAGCGCTTTTGCGCAGAGCACCACAGCGCCGGCCGACGCCGGCCAGTTGCAGACCATCACCGTCACCGCCGAGCGGCGCACGGAGAACGTGCAGCAGGTGCCGAACTCGGTGAGCGTGGTCTCGTCCGAGCTGCTCGACGTGCTCAACACCAGCGGCCAGGACGTGCGCATGCTCTCGGGCCGCGTGCCGAGCCTGAACATCGAGTCGTCGTTCGGCCGCGCCTTTCCGCGTTTCTACATCCGCGGCTATGGCAACACCGACTTCCGCCTGAACGCCTCGCAGCCGGTGTCGCTGGTCTATGACGACGTGGTGCAGGAGAACCCGATCCTGAAAGGCTTCCCGGCGTTCGACCTGGCGCGCGTCGAGGTGCTGCGCGGCCCGCAGGGCACGCTGTTCGGCCGCAATACGCCGGCCGGCGTGGTCAAGTTCGAATCCAACCGCCCGGTGAAAGGCAAGTTCGAGGGCTACGGCAGCATCTCGGCCGGCACGTTCTCGACGGTCAACCTCGAAGGCGCGCTCAACGTGCCGACGAGTGCCGACTCGGCGCTGCGGATCTCGCTGATGAACCAGACGCGCGACGATTGGGTGGAGAACACCTACGCTCCTGGCCTGACGCAGGACCTGGAGGGCTATCGCGACAGCGCGGTCCGCGCGCAGTGGCTGATCGAGCCGAACCGCGACCTCAGCATCCTGGCCAACGTGCATGCGCGCGACTACGACGGTTCGGCGCGCCTGTTTCGCGCCAACATCCTCAACAAAGGGAGCAACAACCTGGTCTCGGGGTTCGACGAGCGCAAGATTTCGATCGACGGCAAGAACGAATCGGAGCTGCAGAACTATGGCGGCAACCTGCGCCTACGCTGGGGCTTTGCGCCGGGGTTGGCGCTGCACTCGATCACCGGCTACGAGCAAGTGAAGACCCTCAGCCGGGGCGACATCGATGGCGGCTCGGGGCCTTACTTCGTTCCAGGGCCCGGATCACTTCCATTCCCGTCCGAGACGGCCGACGGCCTGCCCAAACACTCGCAGTGGACCCAGGAGTTGCGGCTGGAGTCCGACACCAAGGGGCCACTCGATTGGCAGGCCGGCGTGTTCTTGTTCAAGGAGGACTACAAGGTCGAGAGCTTCAGCTTCGATACGCCGAGCGCCAGCGCGCAGGACGGCTACCAGCGCATCCGCCAGACCAATGACGCCTGGGCCGTCTTCGGCGCACTCAACTACGCCGTGACGCCGCAGTTGAAGCTGCGCGGCGGCCTGCGCTACACGGTTGACAAGAAGAAGCTGACAGTCGAGGCCTACGAGAACAGCGGCTTCGTGCCTTGCGTGCTGCTCGGCAAGTGCGACCTCACGCAGTTGGCGGGTCAGGAGCCGGACGGTGACCTTTCCGCGTCGCCGGAAGACAAGAAGGTGAGCTGGGACTTGTCGGGCACGTATGCGCTGAACAAGGACGTCAACATCTACGCCCGCGCGGCCACCGGCTTTCGCGGCAGCAGCGTGCAGAGTGCCAGCGCGTTCAACGGCAAGTCGGTCGCCGACGCGGAGAACAACACCTCGGTCGAGGCTGGTATCAAGGCCGACCTGTTCGACCGCCGCGCGCGCGTGAACTTCGGCGTCTTCAGCTACCGCGTCAAGGACCTGCAACTCACCGCCGTTGGCGGCGCGGCCAACGCCAACATCCTGCTCAACGCCAAGAAGGCCACCGGCACCGGTTTCGAGATGGACCTGCAGGCGCTGCTGACCAACAACCTGCTGGCCTCGCTGGGCGTGGGCTACAACAAGACGAAGATCAAAGACAGCGGATTGACCGTCTCGGCTTGCGGCAATGGGCAGAACGCGCCGGTGCCGCCCGCTCCGGCTGAGCCCAACTGCACGATCACCGATCCGAACTTCTTCGATGCCGCGTCGCAAAGCTGGAAGGCCGATATCAACGGCAACCCGCTGCCGCAAGCGCCGAAGACCACCGTCAGCTTCACGCTGCGCTACTCGTACCCGACACCCAACGGCGAGTTCTACGCGCTGACCGATTGGGTCTATCGCAGCAAGGTCAACTTCTTCCTCTACGAATCGGTCGAGTTCACCGGCAGGGCGCTGACCGAAGGCGGCCTGCGCGTCGGCTACGTCTGGGGCAACGGCAAGTACGAGGCGGCGCTGTTCGGTCGCAACATTACCAACCAGATCCGCATCGTCGGCGGCATCGACTTCAACAACCTCACCGGCTTCATCAACGAGCCGCGGACCTTCGGCGCGCAATTCAAGGCGAGTTTCTGAGAGCCGCCGTTTTCCCGGCGCTGCTCGCCTGCGCTTTCGCGCAGG
>CADEEN010000221.1 GCA_902826345.1 uncultured Burkholderiales bacterium
CATAGTCGAAAGACATAAGCCACTCTAATGTAGATAAAGGAAGTTGAGCTGGACTGAATCGCCTCCGGGCGCGACGATGTGGCGATGCCTGTCACCGCCATCACCTCCCTGGCCGCCGGCTTCGCGCTCTCGGCCTCGCTGATCGTCGCCATCGGCGCGCAGAACGCCTTCGTCCTGCGCCAGGGCCTGGCGCGCGAGCATGCCGGCGCGGTGGCGCTGTTCTGCGCCGCGGCCGATGCGCTGCTGATGACGGCCGGCGTGCTCGGCATGGGCCAGGCGATCGCGGCGATGCCGGGGCTGGCGACGGCGATGGCGGCGATCGGCGCGGTCTTTCTCGCCGGCTACGGCCTGCGCGCGCTGCTGCGGGCTTGGCGGCCGGGCGCGCTGCACGCCGGCGCCGCCGCGCCGCACCGCTCGCGCACGCAGGTGCTGGCGCAGGCCGCGGCGTTCACGCTGCTCAACCCGCACGTCTACCTCGACACGGTGCTGCTCGTCGGCAGCGTCGGCGCGCAGCAGCCGGCGGGCGCGCTGCGCGCGGCGTTCCTGTTCGGCACCTGCGCCGCCAGCTTCGCCTGGTTCTTCGGCCTGGCCTACGGCGCGCGGCTGCTCGCGCCGTGGTTCGAGCGCCCCGCCGCGTGGCGCGTGCTCGACGCGCTGATCGGCGTCACGATGTGGGCACTGGCGGCGTGGCTTTTTCGCTCGGCTCTCGCGTAGGCGCCCAGCGCAGCAGCGTGTCCTGCAGCCGCTGCGCATCGAGCGGCTTGGTCAGGAAGTCGTTCATGCCGGCGGCCAGTGCCTCGTCGCGCTCGGAGGTCAGCGCTGCTGCCGTCAGCGCGATGATCGGCAGCGTGTGCGCATCGAAGCGCTGTCGCAGCACGCGCGTGGCCTCGTGGCCGCCCTGCACCGGCATCTGCACGTCCATCAGCACCAGATCGAACGGCCGGCCGGCGTCGGCGCGCTGGTGGATCGCCGCCACCGCCTCGGCGCCGTCGCTGGCCTCGGCCACCGTGATGCCCCACTGCTGCACGATCGCCGTGGCGATCATCATGTTGACCGGGTTGTCTTCGACCACCAGCAGTTCGAGCCCGGCGAGCCGCCGCTCGGCGTCTTGCGGCGGCGCAAAAGCCGACGACGGCGCCTCGTGCACGCTGGCCGGCAGCGGCAGCTCGGCCCAGAAGCGGCTGCCGCGCCCGGCCTGGCTGTGCACGCCGACGCGCCCGCCCATCAGCTCGGCGAGTTCGCGGCAGATCGACAGTCCCAGGCCCGTGCCGCCGTAGCGCCGCGTCGTCGACACGTCGGCCTGCGTGAACGGTTGGAACAGGCGCGCCTGCACCTCGGGCGCAATGCCCGGGCCGCTGTCTTCGACTTCGAAGCGCACCCGCTGCGCCTGCAAAGACTCGACGTGCAGGCGCACGAAGCCGACCTCGGTGAACTTGAGCGCGTTGCTGAGCAGGTTGGACAAGATCTGCCGCAAGCGCACCGGGTCGCCGCGCACGCGCCGCGGCACATGGCTGCCGACGTGCATCGTCAAGCGCAGCGCATGCGCCTCGGCCAGCACCGCGTAGCCGTGCTCGACCGATTCGAGCAGCGCGTGCAGGTCGAAATCGGCGCGCTCCAGGCGCAGCTTGCCGGCCTCGATCTTCGACAGGTCGAGGATGTCGCTGATGACCCCCGCCAGCGCCTGGGCGCTGTCGTCGATCTGCGCCAGGTACTGCTCGCGCCGCGCCGCATCGAGGCCGCTCTGCCGCGCCAGCCGCGCCAGGCCGACCAGGCCGTTCAGCGGTGTGCGGATCTCGTGGCTGGTGTTGGCGAGGAAGGCGCTCTTGGCGCGGTTGGCGGCCTCGGCGTCGTCACGCGCGCGCGCCAGCGCCTGCTCGACGGCGCGCTTGTCGGTCACGTCTTCGGCGATCCAGATCGTGCCGCCCTGGGCCGGGTGCGTCGGGTCGATCGGCCGCCCGAGCAGGCGGCAGAGGAAGGTGCTGGCGTCGTGGCGTTTCATCGTGCGCTCGAACTCCACCGACTCGCCGCGCGACAGCGGCGGGCCGTAGAGCGCGCCCATCTCGTCGTAGGCCGCGCTGTCGACGCTGATCACATGCCCCGGCTGGCCGACCAGCGTGCCGGCGGGCCAGCCGAACATCTGCTCGAAGCACGGGTTGGCGAGCTGGAAGACGCGGTCGCGCGTCATCGCGATGCCGATCGACGCATTGGCCAGGATGGCCTCGCGCTCCAGGCGCGCGCGCTCGCTCTGCGTGATGTCGCGGCCGTTGATGACGAGGTAGTCGCGGCCCTCCATCTCGAAGCGCGCCGCCGACACCAGCAGCAGCACGTCGTCGCCGTCGCGCGGACGCAGCACGATCGTCTGCTCGCGCGCGCCGTCGCTGGCCAGCATCTCGGCGAAGAAGCGGTCGTGCGCTTCGGCGCTGCCCCACAGGCCGAGCTCGGTGGCGGTGCGGCCGATGGCCTCGTCGCGCGTGTAGCCGGACAACTCGGCGAAGGCTTCATTGACCATGACGTAGCGCTCGGTCGACAAGTCGATCAGCGTGATGATGTCCGGGCTGGTGGCGACGACATGCGACAGCAGCGCTTCGGAACGGGCGCGCGCACCCTCGGCGCGCTGGCGCTCGGTCTCGTCGCGGTAGATCGACAGCAGCGCCTCGCCGCCTTCGGCCTCGACCTTGACGCTCGTCACCTGCACCGCCAGGCGCCGGCCGGCGGTGGTGCGCATCGAGAACTGCTGCGGCGGCGTGGCTTCGCCGGTCGGCACGGTGTCCAGCCGCGCCATGCGCCGCGCCGCCAGCTCGCGCGAACCGTCCTCGGCGTCGTAGAAGCCGAGCAGCGACCGGCCGATCAGATCGCTCTGCTCCCAGGCGCCGAAGAGAGCCAGCGCGGCGACGTTGGCGTCGAGCACGCGGCCGTCGCGGTGCAGCACCAGCGGCGACGGCGAACGCGCGAACAGCTCGCGGTAGCGCAGCTCGGTGGCGCGGCGCTGCGACTCGGCGGCGTCTTCGTCGGTGATGTCGCGGCCGACGCCCCAGTAGCCGACGAAGACGCCGCGGCCGTCGAAGCGCGGCCGGCCGCTGAGCGAGATGCAGCGTGTCGCCCCGCCGTCGATGCGCTGCAGGACGCGCAGGTCGGTGAAGGGGCGGCGCAGTTCGAGGTCAGAGCGGTGCACGTCCATCGCCTCGTCGCCGAGGCCGAAGTCGCTGATCTCCCACGGCGCCTTGCCGATGCGGCTGTCGAACGACAACGCCGGCGCGTCGCCCGCATGCTGGGCGATGTGCTTGTAGCGCAACTGGGCGTCGGTCTCCCAGTACCAATCGGCGGCCACCGACAGCAGGCCGATGAAGCGCTGCTCGCGCGAGCGCGCGCGCGCCAGCGACTTGTTGATCGCGCGTCGCGTCAGCAGGCCGATCACCAGGCCGGCGGCGAGCAGCGCGCCTTGCGTCGCCAACGCCGGGCCGAGCCCGCCGACGCCGTGCTGCGGCGCGATCGCGCCGCGCAGCACGGCCAGCGCCAGCACCGCCAGCAGCGCCGCATGCGCCAGCGCCAGCGCCAAGGTGGCCGCAGGTCGCAGGCGCGACGCGGCCGCGCACAGCAGCAGCGGCACGAACGCCAGCGCGGGCGAGAGCAGGCCGTCGCCGCCGACACCGGCGATGACGCCGGCAACGACGCAGGTGCCGAGCACCGCCACGGTCACCGTCTGCGACAGCGTCAGCAGCCGCGGCAACAGCGCGAGCAGTGCATACACCGCTGCCAGCGTGGCACAGGCCGCCGCCGCCCACGGCACGGCGCCGCTGCCGGCCGCTGGCCACAGCAGATGCGTCAACGCCAGACCGGCGGCCAGCAGCAGCCCGACGACGGCGAGCGCACGGGCCACCCGCTGCTCGGCCACGACCACGCGCTGCTCCGGGGTGGTTGTAGCGCGTTGCATGGTGGTCGAAGCGCTACACGTGCGCCGCCTGGGCCACGGCCAACCGCTCGCGCGTGGCGCGGGCGACGCTGCGCGCCGCGCTGGCGAAGTCGTCGCCGGCGCCGGCGTAGAGCACGGCGCGCGAGGAATTGACGATCACCGGCGCGCCCGGCCGCCAGCCCGCGGCGACGGCCGCGTGCGCATCGCCGCCCTGCGCACCGACGCCGGGGATCAGCAGCGGCAGCATCGGCGCGAGCGCGCGCACACGCGCAATTTCGGCCGGATAGGTGGCGCCGACGACCAGACCGAGCTGGCCGCTGCGCGCGTTCCACGGCCCTGACGCCAGCCGTGCGATGTGCTCGTACAGCAATTCGCCCGATGCCAGCGTCTGCGCCTGCAGCTCGTCGCCGCCGGGGTTCGAGGTGCGGCACAACAGGAACAGCCCCTTGCCCGGATAGCGCATGTAGGGCTCGATCGAATCCAGCCCCTGAAACGGCGACAGCGTCAGCGCGTCAGCGCGGTAGCGCTCGAATGCCTCGCGCGCGTACTGCTCGGCCGAGCTGCCCATGTCGCCGCGTTTGGCATCGAGGATCACCGGCACCTCGGGCGCCGTGCGGTGGATGTGCGCCATCAGGCGTTCGAGCTGGTCTTCGGCGCGGTTGGCGGCGAAGTAGGCGATCTGCGGCTTGAAGGCGCACACCAGATCCTTGGTCGCATCGACGATGGCGGCGCAGAAGTCGAAGATGCGCCCGCCATCGCCGCGCCACGCATGCGGAAAGTTCGACGGTTCGGGGTCGAGGCCGACACAGAGCAGCGAGCCGTGGCGCTCTTGCACGGCGGCGAGGCGATCGAGGAAGTTCATGCGGGCATTCTCCAAGAAAGCCCGGACGTGGTGGACCTCAGCTTTTGTCGAAACGCCGCGCCAGTGGCGCCGCCAGCCCCGTGTACGTGCCCGGCGTCATCGCCTTCAGCCGCGCGCGCTCGGCGGCCGGCACTTCGGTCAGCGTGTCGATGAAGTCGGCAATCGCCTCGCGCGTGATCGTGCGCCCGCGCGTCAGCTCCTTCAGGCGCTCGTACGGGTTGGCCGCGCCGTAGCGGCGCATCACCGTCTGGATCGGCTCGGCGAGCACTTCCCAGGCGGCATCCAGATCGGCGTCGAGCGCCTGTGCATTGACGCTGAGTTTGCCCATGCCGCGCTGCAGGCCGTCGATGCCGAGCAGCGTGTAGCCGAAGGCCACGCCGAGGTTGCGCAGCACGGTCGAGTCGGTGAGGTCGCGCTGCCAGCGGCTGATCGGCAGCTTGCGCGCCATGTGGTCGAGCAACGCGTTGGCCAGACCGAAGTTGCCTTCGGCGTTCTCGAAGTCGATCGGGTTGACCTTGTGCGGCATCGTCGAGCTGCCGATCTCGCCTTCTTTCGTCTTCTGCGAAAAGTAGCCGAGCGAGATGTAGCCCCAGGCGTCGCGCGACCAATCGATGAGGATGGTGTTGGCGCGCGCCATCGCGTCGAACAGCTCGGCCATCCAGTCGTGCGGCTCGATCTGGATCGTGTACGGGTTGAAGGCCAGGCCCAGCTGCTGCTCGACGACGCGGCGCGAGAACGCTTCCCAGTCGAAGCCCGGATACGCCGCGAGGTGCGCGTTGTAGTTGCCGACCGCGCCGTTCATCTTCGCCAGCGGCTGCACCGCGGCGATCGCCGCGCGCGCGCGCGCCAGCCGGGCAGCGACGTTGGCCACTTCCTTGCCCACCGTCGTCGGGCTGGCCGTCTGGCCGTGCGTGAGGGCCAGCATCGGCTGCGCCGCCTGCGCCTGCGCCATCCGCGTCAGCGTGGCGATCAAGCCGTCGAGCGCCGGCAACAAGATCTCGCCTCGCGCGGCCGTCAGCATCAGCGCATGACTGGTGTTGTTGATGTCCTCGCTGGTGCAGGCGAAGTGCACGAACTCGCCGGCCGCCCGCAACTCGTCGCTGCTGCCTGCCCGCTGCTTCAACCAGTACTCGACGGCTTTCACGTCGTGGTTGGTCGTCTTCTCGATGTCCTTGATGGCCTGGGCATCGAACTCGCCGAAGCGCACGACCAATCCGCGCAAGAAGCCGCGCGCGGCTTCCGACAGCGGCGCGAACTCGGCAAACCCGGCGTCGGACAAGGCGATGAACCACTCGACCTCGACCTGCACGCGGCGGTGCATCAAGCCGAACTCGGACAGCAGCGGGCGCAGCGCCTCGAGCTTGGCGACGTAGCGGCCGTCGAGCGGCGACAGCGCGAAGAGGGGCGACAGGGGATCACTCATGCAGCCGCAGATTGTATGAAGGGCCGGCTCGAGCTTCCCCGCGCGTCGGTGGAGGCGACGCAACGACGTTTCCTGTCGCGGGGTCGCCACGCGCGAGCCGGGGGGAACGGCACATGCCGGCGACAAAGCCGTAGCTGGCGACACGCGCGGCCATTCGGCGCACCGGATAATCGCCGGCGCAAATCGATTGCCCCCACCGCCCCACCGCATGCCGCCCGTTCACGCCGAGACCTCCCCGACCGCAGCCTCCGGCGCCGGCGTGGTCGTCATCGGCCGCAACGAAGGCAGCCGCCTGCTGGCCGTGCTGCGCGAGCTGATGACGCAGCCGCGTCCGCTGCTGTACGTGGACTCCGGATCGAGCGACGGCAGCCCGGATCACGTGCAGGCGCTCGGCATCCCCGTGCTGCGGCTCGACCCGGCGACGCCGTTTTCCGCGGCGCGGGCGCGCAACGAAGGCGCGCGGGTGCTGGTGCAGCAGCACCCGTCGCTGACCTATCTGCAGTTCCTCGACGGCGACTGCTTCATGGCGCCGGGCTGGCTCGACGCCGCCGAAGCGGCGCTGCGCGCCGACCCGCAGTGCGCCCTGGTCCTCGGCCACCAGAGCGAGCAGCATCCGCAGGCCTCGATCTACAACCTGCTGTTCGCGCTCGAATGGCGCTCGGCCAGCGGGCCGCTGACCAACTTCGGCCACCTGATCGGCAACATGATGGTGCGGCGCTCGGTGTTCGAAGCGCTCGGCGGCTTCCGGCCCGAGGTCATTGCCGGCGAGGACTCGGAGTTCGGCGTGCGCGTCGGCCTGGCCGGCCACGGCGCGCGCAAGCTGGACGTGCCGATGGCCTTGCACGACGCCAACGTACACCGCTTCTCGCAGTGGTGGCGGCGCGCGGTGCGCGCCGGCCACGCCATCGGCCAGCGCGCGCAGTTGCATGCCGCCGGGCCGCTGCGCG
>CADEEN010000222.1 GCA_902826345.1 uncultured Burkholderiales bacterium
GCGCAGGGCGGTGGCGGCGGCCTGGCGGAGCCACGGCGCGGCAGGGCCATCAGGGGGCGCGGCCGCAGCGCGTTCACGGTCTCGAATAGGGCGCCTTGGTACATGAACACCGAGCGCACTTTGGCGCAGAAGGGCGAGGTAGGGAAGTCATAGAAGACCAGGCGTGGAGGTGTCTGCGGTGTCATGGGGTGGTTTCCTTGGTTGGTACGGTGCAGGCCACCGCGCCCGACGGGGCGGGTCGAGCCAGGCGCACAGCCCATGACCGGCATCCTGCCGACACGGCAAGAAGGCGCAAAGGGGCGCATGACCCGGTCGCGCCTTGGCAAGCGCGCTGGTCGACGTGTCGACGGGACATTTGACCCTCGACGCCTGTTCGAGCACTAACGACACTGGCTGCCAACGCAACCCGAACGAAACGCCTCCCATGCAACCCGTCATTTTCCGCGCGCTGGCCGCGTCAACCTTGGCCGCCGCCAGTCTTCATGCCGCGGCCGACGATTCGAGCTTCGGCCAGAGGCTCGGCTACGCCGACATCCGCTTCAACACCCGCTCCGGCGAGCTCATCGGCCCGGTCGGCAGCACGCCGCCCGGTGTGCAGGCCAGCGTGCAGGACACGCACACGTTGGCCCTTGTGGGTGCCGCGGCGCAGGGCGAGTGCCCGGCACACGAAGGGCGCGCCTACGCGCAGTTCGGCGCCGGGCCGCGCGTGTGCCCGGGCCGCCACCTGGCGCGCAACGAGATCCGCCTCGTGCTCGCCATGCTGATGCGCCACTTCCACGTCGAACACGCCACCGACCCCGCCTCCATCGGCGAGCGCAACGCCTTCAGGATGTCACCCAGCCACCTGCCGATGCGGCTGGTTGCCCGCTGAGCTCGGCCCCGGTGCGTCCACCCTTCACCAAGGAAAGCCCATGAACCTTCACGTCCATACCACCAGTCTGCGGATCGCCGGCGGTCCGCCCTCGCGGCGAGGTCTTGCCGAACGCATGGCGGCGGCCGATCGACGCGGGTCGCGTATCGCAGACCTGTCCACCATGGAGCGCTGCGCATGAACACGAACTTCGACTTCGAGGCGGACTACGTCATCGTCGGCGGCGGCTCGGCCGGCTGTGTGCTGGCCGCCCGCCTGAGTGAAGACCCCGGCTGCCGCGTGTTGTTGCTGGAGGCCGGCGGCCGTGGCGATGGCCTGCTCATCGACACGCCGGCCGCGTTGGCGGTCACGGTGCCCACACCGTTGCACAACTGGGCCTTCAAGACCGTGCCGCAGCCCGGGCTGAACGGACGCCGCGGCTACCAGCCTCGTGGCAAGGCGCTGGGCGGCAGTTCTGCCATCAACGCGATGGTCTACATGCGCGGGCACCGCAGCGACTACGACGGCTGGGCCGCCGCAGGCAACCCCGGCTGGGCCTTCGATGACGTGCTGCCCTACTTCAAGCGTGCCGAACACAACGAGGAGTTCGACGACGATTTCCATGGCCAGGGTGGCCCGCTGAACGTGGCGCGTCTGCGCACCGACAACCCCTTTCACCGGCATTTCCTGCAAGCGGCGCGCGAAGCCGGTCACGTGATCAATGCGGACTTCAACGGTGCCGACCAAGAGGGCATGGGCCTGAACCAGGTGACGCAGAAGGACGGCCAGCGCTGCAGCACCTTCCGCGCCTACCTTGCTCCGGCGATGCAACGGCCCAACCTGCAGGTGCTGACCGGTGCCGCCGCGCAGCGCGTGCTGTTCGAGGGCCGGCATGCCGTGGGCGTGGAGGTTCTTCGAGGTGGCCGCATGCAGACGGCGCGCGCACGGGCCGAAGTGCTGCTGTGCGCCGGTGCGTTCCAGTCGCCGCAACTGCTGATGGTGTCGGGCATCGGCAACCCCGCCGACCTCGCGCCGCAGGGTGTGACCGTGCTGCACCCGCTGAGCGGCGTGGGCCGCAACCTGCAGGACCACGTCGACTTCGTGTTCGGCTGGCGTATGCGCGGTACCGACCTGCTCGGCGTGTCGCTGCCCGGCAGCATGCGGCTGCTGCGCGAGATCCAGCGCTGGCGGCACCAGCGCCGCGGCCAGCTCGCCAGCAACTTTGCCGAGATGGGTGGCTTCTTCCGCAAGAGCCCGCAGTCCATCGCGCCCGAGTTCCAGATCATGGTGGTGACCGCGCTGCTCGACGACCACGCCCGCAAGCCGCACTGGGGCCATGGCCTGTCGTGCCACCTGGTGCTGCTGCGCCCGCGCAGCCGTGGAACCGTGAGCTTGGACGGGCCGACGATGCAGACCGCGCCTCGCATCGATCCGCAGTTCTACGCCGACCCGCTCGACCTGGAAGACATGGTGTTCGGCTTCAAGCGCGCGCGCCACCTCATGACGCAGCCCGCGTTGGCGCGCCACACGCTGAAGGACCTGTTCACCGCGGACGTGCGCAGCGACGAGGACATCCGCAACGTGCTGCGCCAGCGCAGCGACACCGTCTACCACCCGGTAGGCACCTGCCGCATGGGGCCACGCGGCGACGAGGACGCGGTGGTGGACAACGAACTGCGCGTGCGCGGCGTCGAGCGGTTGCGCGTGGTGGACGCCTCGGTGATGCCTGCCATCCCGGGCGGCAACACCAACGCGCCCACGGTGATGGTGGCCGAGAAGGCTGCCGACCTGATCCGCGGCGTACGACCCCGCAGCCGTCTGGCCCACGTGCTGGGCACGGCCTTGCCGGCCCATTGAAGCGGGACACCCGTCCCACCCTGAGGCGAACGCATGCCGAGCCGCCCTTCGAGACCTCCCTGCCCTATTCCGACTTCCGAAAGACGACCATGGACAACCGATTCCCCTCGCGCCGCACGGCGCTGGCCCTGGCACCCCTGCTGGTGAACCTGCTGCCGCTGGCCCCCCTTGCCGCGCACGCCGCCGACACGACACCGGCAGCGGCCACCACCGCGGCGCCGACGCCAGCCGCCGACAAGCTGGCCACGGCGCGCGCGTTGATCGCCGACAACGAGTGGGTCGCTGCCATCGACGCGCTGGAGTACTCCGGCGCCCTGTACCGGGCGCGTGCCGAAGCCCGGGTGGGCGCGCGCGAGCGCGCCTGCAGCCGGCCTTGCGCAGAGCGGGCGGCGCTGCAGCAGGCCATCGCGGCGTTCAAGGCCAACGGCAACCGGCCGGTGCGGGCGCCGTAGTCGCGCAGCCCTCGCGGCACGCTTGTGCCGACCGGGCGGCCCAGGACTTTCTGCCCTCACGGCCCGCGGGGCCCGGGCGCCACGTTTCTGGGCACGCAACTTCAACGTCACCTCCTTCGATACCGTGAAGCTTCTTCCCAAACCACGCTCCTGCGCCCGCGCGGCGGACCTGCAGGCGCCGTACTTCCTGGCGGTGATGCTGTTCGCGCTGGTGGTCGGTACCGTCGGCCTGCTGCGGCCGGACTTCCTCCCCGAGGTGCTGCCCGTGGCGCTGCCGGCCTTGCATGCACGCATCATTGGTGCGCTGTACATGGCCGGTGCCGCCTGCATGCTGCTCGCGGCACGCGCGAAGTCGCGGCTGGCCGTGCGCACGACGCTCGACCTGACCGGCGTATGGACCGGGACGCTGCTGGTCATCACCGCACTTCGCTGGAGCGACTTCGACATGGGCCACAAGGGCCTGTGGCCGTGGCTCGCGGCCTACGTGCTGTTCCCTATCGGGGCCGCCTGGCTGCGCCGCATTCCTGTCACCCTCGAGCTGTGCGCGGCCCGGCGCATCCGGCAGCCGTGGGTGCTGCAGCTGCTGACGACACAAGGCTTGCTGCTGATGGCACTCGCCATCGCATCGTTCGGCTGGCCCGGCGCCGCCAGCCTTTGGTGGCCCTGGAGGACCCCGCCCCTACTGTCCCAGGTGTATGCCGGTCCGCTGCTGGCACTCGGGCTGAGCAGCCTGCTGCTGGCGCAGCGGCGCAACTGGTGCGAGCTCCGGATTCCTTGCACGGGCCTGGCCCTGTTTGCGGCTCTGGCGCTGCTGGCACTTGCACTGCACGCCCAGCTGCTCAATCCCGGCCGCGTGGCACTCTGGTGCTGGCTTCTCGCGCTGATTCTGATGCTCGGCCTGAACGTTTGCCTGGCACTGCTGGCGGCGCGCAAGGATCCGGCACATCGCCAGCCGCGCCTGGCCGGCCAAGGTGCAGCGGCATGAAGGGCACACCTGTGGCGTGGCCACTGCGGGCCTGGCTGTGGGCGGAGGTCGGCTTCGGCCTGGCCACCGCGCTGACCCTGGCTCTGGACCCGACGCAGCAGCAGCGGCCCTTTGCCTGGCCGATCAAGCCCGCACCGATGGCGGCGCTGCTCGGTGCCTTCTATGTCGCGCTCGTGCCCATGGTGCTGTGGGCGGCGCTGGCCCGGTGCTGGGAAAACGTGCGCGTGATCGTGCTGCCGGCCGCCGCCTTCACCACCGTGCAGATCGGCGTCACGGTGCTGCACTGGAGTCGCTTCACTCATGACAGCCTGGCCTTTCAGCTGTGGTTCGTGAGCTACCTGCTGCCACCGCCGATCTTCGTGGCGTGCTGGTGCTGGCAGCAGCGCCGGCGCGTGACGCCCGCGGTGCACGAGACTGCCCTGCCGCGCCCCGACCGAGTCGCGCTCACGCTGCTCGGCAGTCTGCTCACTGCCGAGGCGATGCTCACCTTGGCGTGGCCGGCGTGGTTGTCCAGCGCGGCCCCGTGGGCGATGACGACGCTGAATGCCCGCGCGCTGGCCGGCTACCTGTTGTTGACGGGGCTGCTGATGCTGTCGATGGCCCACGAAAACCAGCTCGGGCGCGTCCGCATCGCGGCGCCCTTTCTCGTGACCCTGCTGCCCGCCGCGGCCTGGCAGCTCAATCGCTTTGCCGCGCAGGTGGACTGGCAGCACCCACGCATCGTCAGCGGCACGGTGTTGCTGACCGCCATCGCGGCGCTGGGCCTGCGCTGTCTGCGCCGTGCGCCGGCCGCGGGCCAACCAACGGCGCGCGCAAGCCCGTGCGAGCCATCACCCACCACCCCCTTACTTCCCGAATGAAGCGCAACTGATGAACACTCGAGCTCCTTCCGGCAGAGGCCGCCACGTGAGAAGCGCGGCATGGCCCCTTCCGAACGGCCGAATCGTCGCGGAACGGCCCGCCTGAGGCAGCGCGGCGCCACCACCATGCTGTACCAACCTGCCGACCCGAAAAGTGATGGTGGAACTCGCGCTCTTCGGTGGTTCTTCAGCGGCCGGTCAGGTCGCCACTCCGGGTCCGATCAGCAGTTTCGAAATTCGGCGTCAGCTGCGATGAAGCGGCCGATGTCGGCAACGCTTGCCGAAGCCTTCAGGTCCTTGGCTGGCAACGATGGCCGGGCTGGATACCGCTCGTCGCCGCGTCAGCCACTGATTCGTCCCAACCCGTGCTCTCGCGCGGTGACGATGGCCATCGCCCGGGTGGCCACGCCCAGACGGTCGAACACCATCGAGACCTGATTGCGCACGGTCTTTTCAGACAGGCCCAGCGCTGCGGCGATCTGCGCGTTGTCGCGGCCCTGGGCCATCAGTTCCAACAATTCGCGGCCGCGCGGCGTCAGCGCCGCGAGCGGGCCCGCAGCCGGCACCGAACCTGCGGCCGGCAGGAACTGGTCGATGGCCCGCCGCGCCTGCTGCCAACCGGGCTCGTCTTCCAGCAGCAGGTGGTTGCGACTGTCGATCGGCACCAGCGTCGCGCCGGGGATGTTCATCGCCAGCAGCCGCCCTTCCTCGAAGGGCACGCGCACATCGTCGCGGCTGTGCAGCACCAGCGTCGGGCAGCGCACACGCGACAGCAGCGCGGTCACGTCGATGGTGTTGAACGCACGCATGAAGGCCGCTGCATTGGACGGCGACGTCGACACGCGTTCCAGTTCGTTGAACCAGGCGTGTTGTGCGGGCGTCCCGCCCGGGATGAACTGAGTGGTGAAAAATTGGCGAAAGCTCGGATCGTCGCGGCCCCAGCCGAGTTCGGCCAGGCGGCACATCATCTCGGCTTCTTCCGCCTGTTGGCGAGTGGCGCTGCGCACCAGGCGGCCACGCGCGTAGCCGCCATGCAGCACGAGGTGCGTCACCCGCTCGGGGTGGCGCACGGCGTAGGCAATGGCGATCGGCGCGCCTTGCGAGATGCCCAGCAGCGCGAACCGTTCGCCTCCAGCCCCGTCGGCCACGGATTCGAGGTCGCGCAGCCAGCTCTGGAACGTCAGCTCGGGCACCTGCCAGTCCGACAGTCCGCAGCCGCGCTCGTCATACCGCAACAGCCGATGGCGTGCCGAAAGGTGCTGCAGCAGGTGCCCCCAGACCGGGCTGTCGCCGTCGTGTTCGATGTGCGACAGCCAGGTCGCAGCCTTGATGAGCGTCGGCCCCTGGCCGCTGACCGCGTAGGCCAGGCGCACGCCGTCGTGGCTGCGCACGAACCGAATCTTCTGCATGGCCCTGTGCTCCGTCATGGCCCGAGCGATACGCAAGGGCGCTGGCGGATTCTCCCGGTTGCCTGTTCACAGAAGTGGCCTGCAATTCTGTCTTGCGCCTGGCGCGAGGGCTTTCAGCCGGGACTCGAGACCCACATCGCTGCGTTGCGGCCGTGCAGGGCAGCCGAACACGGGGCCGCTGCCACTGGCCCGGGCCGTACGCACTGTCCACACTGTCTGCCATGCACATCGTCAACCGTCGCCCGCCTCAGGCCTTTCTCGGGGAACCCGACGAACTGGGCCCTGGCACCCGTGGCCTGCTGCTGATCTGCGGCTTGGGCGCGGCCTGGGTGGCTGCGTGCGCCGGCCTAATGCCGGCCGCGACGGCGCTGTCGCTGCCATGGCACGTCGCGCCGCTGCACGCGCGTTGCATCGCCGCGCTGTACGCCGCCGCCGCGCTGACCTGGCTGCTGGGCTCGAGGCAACGCGACCCGGCGGCTGTACGCATCCCGCTGGCGCTAGCACTGGGCAACAGTTGGGTATATCTGCTGCAGCTGCTCGTGATGTGGCCGACGCTGGCGCCCGAAAGTGGAGCGGCGTGGGGCTGGTTGGGGGTGCAGGCCGGAACCGCCGCGTCGTCGACGTGGATGCTGATGCGGCAGCGCGAGGTGCGGGCGCCTGCGGAGAGGGCGGATGCTTCAGTAGCGCATTACGGGGTGTTCGCCATTGCACGTG